>NZ_JBNNMG010000029.1:0-57928 GCF_050272555.1 Lysinibacillus sp. NPDC047702
GTTGTTTGATAGATTTGCCTGTTTCAATCTCTATCGAGGGGCCTTTCCTCATCTCTAATGTGCCTTTGCACAGCACACCACCACCGTACGTACGGTTCCGTATACGGCGGTTCAATCCCTTAAGTATCTGAGCTCATACAGCTGGGTTATATTTTTCAATCCCCACTTTGTGAGCTTTTCATTTGTTATCGCTCGATGGATAATCTCGTTTCTCGATAGTCGCCAATACCCTTTTCTTGAATAGGCTATTTTCATCGCATCATCATGGTTAATTCCATATTGACGTAGTTTCGCATATTTCGTTTTTGGTTTCTTCCATCTCTTCAAGATGAGTTGACGCAATCGATGGTTTAACCAACCTTGTATTTCTTTTATGAAGGCTTTCATATGGGCAATTCCATAGTAATTAATCCATCCAACCGTTGTTTGATTGATTCTTTTCACAATCTCTTCAAACGTTCCTACTATTTTTCGATTCGTTAATTTTCTTAATTTATCTTTGAATCGTTGTTTAGCGGATTTACTCGGTCGGCATCCAACTTTCCCATTAAGTTTTGTATGTTAAAACCTAGGAATGTAGCGCTTGTTGCACCGCATACTTTACTTTTCTTTTCATTAATCGTTAGACCTAAATCTTCTCCGATATATTTCTTCACACTTGCCATAACACGTTCTCCTCGAGTACGCAAGGAATCCCTAAATATCTCTTCGTGCCATCCGATTTTGGAATAGCTACCCTTTTCACCGGTTGCGGTTGGTAAGTGCCATCTCTTAGTTTGATTTTAAGTGGCTCAAAATGTTTTCGCAGGTGAGATTTTAGTTCGTGAACTGTTATTCCATCTACGCCCGGAGCCCCTCCATTTTCTTTTACCTTTTTATAAGCTCTCCATAAATTGCCGTTGGTAACGATTGTGCGCATGCCGGGCACACATATAAAAAAACGCCCACCATCGTGAGCGTTTTTCCGATCATTTATTCATTTGTACCCTTTTCTACCTCATATTGGGTAATCCAATCACTATAGCTACCAACATATAATTGAATATTTTCGTAGCCTTCATCGGCTAGGACAGCATATAAAGGCGATGCTGTCACGCCACTGCCACAATAGACCACAACATGTTCATCAGATGAAACCTTATTTCGTAGGGCATCATTAGCCTGTAATTGACCTTCTGATTTCAATTGCTCCCAGTCAAAATTTTTGGCAGTTGGTATATGTCCAGCTACTTTATCTAATGGCTCCACCTCTCCACGATAACGAGCTGCAGCACGAGCATCAAGTAAAGTTGCCTTTACTTCTCCATCAACAATCGCTTTTACCACTTCACGTGGAGCGTAGTGATCCTCCTGCCATTCAAACTCAATAGTAGTTGGTGGGTATTTAATGATATCCTTGGTGAAGGCTATCTTATTCTCGAGTACTGGTGCACCGCCATTGGCAATGACTACATTTGGAAAACCAGCATATGTTAGCATCCACCATGCTCTTGTTGCAAATGGTGCAGCACCTTGATCATAAACAACAATCTGATCATCATAGCTTAAACCTAATCCTTGAAAAACTGCTGATAGCTTTTCTTTGTTTGGCATTGGATGGCGACCATTATCTGACTCCATATCCGATAAATCCTGCTCTAGGTGAATATAAATAGCTCCTGGCGCATGCCCCTCATCGAATGCTTTTTTCCCTGCTTCATTGTCCTGTAAATCAAAGCGGGCATCAACAAAACGAACACTGTCAAATTGAATTTCCTCTACTGATTTGAATACTTTTCCCATACGAATCACCTCATGCGTATTGTAATTGCGCGTAAATCGTTTTCCAAGAAGCTAAACGACTTTCTTCTTGAAGTACAAGTCTTTCTGTAGCAATTTGCTCAAGTGCCTGATGGTAAATATGCAGACGTAATCTTTCCGCTTCCTCAGCAATGTAGGAAATGGCCCATGTCATTAATGATACCTTCTGTGCATCCAAATAATTTTGAGCATCTGGCTTTGTTAAGGCCTCTAATGCCTCACTTAATTTTACCTTTTCATTTTTCTCAAAGAATGCTTTAGCATTACGGAAGTGCGTTTTTACGCTTGAATATTTTGCATTATCGGTAAATGGCCCCTCAAAATCAAGTAAATCTGGCTCAGCAGCTTCAAAGGCTAAAAACGAGAAGCTCCGGTTTAGTTCTTTTAACTCACGTACTTCATCTTTAAAGCGTAATTGCATCTTCTTACTGATAAATTGTGATAATCGGAAATTCGTGACACGCATTTCTTGTGTAAAATCAAATCGTAGGCTTTGTAATACTTCCTTCAAAGCATGCTCCAATGCTTGCTGTGCTGGCATTGCTGCAAATGTTGATGGGTTATAGCCTTCCTTAAAGAACTCTGGATATCGATAGTATACGCGCTGTAGAACATAGTATAATAATTCATCTAGCTCTTGCTTCGTTTCACTTTCTGCCATACTTGTATTAAGGGTATTGAACTTGGATTTGATATGCTGTTCAAGTGTTGTTAACTCCTCTAAACGTTCATCCTTACGCTTTAAGTTTTCCTCTGTTTGAGAAATTAAATCACCCAAACGTTGCTCAGTTTTATCAACTTCCTCTGCAAGTGCCTGCACCGCTAATGCACTTAATTCATCATTTAAAAATGTATAGAAAGCTTCCTCGAATGGTGGCATACCTGATGTTAAATCAGCACTTTCGACTTTTTCCTTTAATGCCAACAAACTAGATACACCATAAAGTCGAGGGAAGCGTATGCCAAAGCGTTGTAATTCTGAACGCACATAGCCCTTTACATCTTCCTGTTCTTCCTCTGTTGTTGCCAAATCAATAGCATTGACAATAAAGAACATCTTATCTAGCTCGAATGCATCCTTCACACGGCCAAGCTGAATTAAAAATTCACGGTCTGCTTTTGCAAAGGCATGATTATAATAAGTAATAAACAGGATTGCATCCGCATTACGGATATACTCAAATGCAACACCTGTATGTCGTGCGTTAATAGAGTCAGCTCCTGGCGTATCAACTAATGTTACACCCATGCGTGTCAGTGGACTATCATAATAGAAGTCAATATTGTCAACAAAGCAAGATTTGTTTTCTTGCGCAACAAATTTTTCAAACTCTTCTCGGTCAACACGTAAAACTTTGCCAAGCTCAGTTTTAAACGTTGGGAAGCCTTCTTTATATGCACGAATAAATGATTTATGGACATTTAAACGCTCATCAGAAAGCTGTACAGCAAGTCCTTCATCCGCACGGTTAAAGGCTTCTTCTAATGAGGAAACAGAAAGCCCAATCGCTGCATAGGAGCCTTTTATATCCTCTAGCATTTGATCTGCATTTTTTAACAGTACATCGGCTGTTTCATGTGGATGGTCTGGTGTTACAGGACGTATTTTATTGATGGCTGCTGTTGTAGGGTTTGGTGAAACTGGTAAAACCTTTGCACCCATAAGGGCATTGGAGAAAGAGGATTTTCCAGCACTAAATGCACCAAACAATGCGATTGTAAAATCTTTCTTTTGCAAACGCTCTACCTTATTTTCTATATAACTCGCTACTTCCGCAAAGCCTTGAACCTCTTTAACGGCGTTCGCTGTATGCATAGCCCGTTTAATAACACCTTCAATAGGAAGGCTGGTTGCACTCACAGCCTGTTGCACCTCTTCTTGTTGAACAGCTTGCTCTTTTGGCTTCAGCATTGCTTCATCAAATAATCGAATTTCTGCTAAATCCTGCTTAAATGCGTTGTCCCAGTTTGTCAATTGTTGATTTGCTTGCTTACGAATTTCATTGCTCGCCTGATGCATAACACTTGCACTATATTGCTGGTAGCCTTCAATTTCAAGCACAGCCTGAATAGCATCTACCTTTGTCTGCATTCCTGCCATTTTTAATTTAGATGGAGCAGCTGTTTCTGTCGCTACTGTTTCTAATAATTTTGCTTGTGCATCCTTCCAATGATCCGTTTCTTGAATAAAGTAGCGCTTTGTAGCCTCCGCTACACGATTAGCAAAGTTTAATACAGCATCTCCTGTTAACAAAGCACCTACCTGCACCTGTTGTTCGATCAGTGAAAATGGCAGATCAAATACATACGTATCAATTGCTGAAGCACGCTCTTCATTTAGTGCTCCAACATCCTTTAAAACCTTTTTCATTAAGCCCTTTAAATGACCTGTGATTTGCGCATGTGCAACATTTTGATAGGCACTATAGGCTTCTTCTTTACGACGGTTTCGTTCTTCTTCCGTTTTTTTCTTAGCCGTAAATAAGCCACCTACTTTAAAACCTTCCTGCTGGCTCTCTAAATACAGGCGTAATTTATCTCGTAAATCGGCAGGCATAATGGCTGCATTCGCAAGCAGCTCCTTACGCTGCTCTTCAAATGTCTCGTTCCATGCCTCTACAGAAAACAACTCCACTTGACGATTTAGCTTATTGTATTGTTCTAAAATGTCCTTATGGTTCGCCCAGTCATCCGCACTTAATACGTCTTCATCAATATCTAAACGATCCTGTCTTTCTTCCATTAAAAAAGTGTCATGCTCACTTTGCAATAAACGCAGTGTATTTGTTGCAGTTTGTACAAGCTGGTCCTGCCAATCATTCATGCTATCCATAACAATTTTCTTCACAGCTTCAAAATCATTATATGGGTGCTCTGGCTCTCTTAAAGAAGTGAAAAACACACCTTTAGGTACTACTCCCCAAGCGGCAAATGATTGATGAACAGTCGCTTTAAATTCCTCAAAGCTTAATTCATTCTCCTTATGCTTATCAATCATATTAACGATCAAATAAACATTTGGGTTGTACTTCATCAACTGCTTTGTAAATTGGAAATTTAATTCAGATTGCACGTGATTGTAGTCCATTGTATAAAATACGATATCAGCAATATGAAGAGCTGACTCTGTGGACATTCGGTGTGCATCATCTGTGGAGTCTACCCCCGGTGTATCCATCACTGTGACACCAAATGGTAATGTCGATGCACTGTGCCCAATTTCAATTTGCGACACAAGATCCCCATTTTTACTAAGTTCTTTAACAGTTTTAAAATCATAGCCTGCCTCAAACTTTACAGGCTTTTCATTATGCATATAGACAATCGCATAATCTTCCTCTGACTTATGGACCTTTACTATGTTAGCACTCGTTGGAATTGGACTAGATGCAAGTAAATTTTCACCAGAAAGTGCATTAATCATACTCGACTTTCCTGCAGAAAAGTGGCCTGCAAATCCAATAACATACTCTTTTTGCTGTAATTTTCGCGCAAAAAGTGATGTTTTATCCATACGCTCGGTATCATCATTATGCTGATATATTATGTATTGTAACGCTGCTTGCTTTAACAGCCCCTCCAATTGCTGATCAAAATCATTCATAAAACCAGTATCCCCTTTATCATTAATCAATTTCGCCTTGGCGCTTTCGCTACGGATAAACAATGCTGTCTAAATTTGAATCGTAAATCATGCCCTTCCAAGTTCACGACATCCGCCAGAGGCTTTATCTTCATTCAATGTTGTTCGGAATGAAGATAAATTATTCATAATTAGTATTCTACCTTATTCGACAAGCAAAGTATAACACTAATTTACTTTAAAAAGCATATATATCAAGGTCTCAGACGTAATATTCGTCAACACAGGCATGTTTAACCAACGATATAAAGCTTATTTCTAAAAAAACTATTAAATTAGGATGCTTAACTAAACCATTTAGAATTTATTTCATATTTTAAAGGTAATGAAATGATTACAAGCATGCTTCCATTTTTACTGTAGGCACTAAACAGAATAGTAGATGCAGGGGCATCAATAATTAAATGGAGTGATTAGAATATGAATAAAGGTAATTATCGGAAAAACAAACAAATATGTGAATGCGGCTGTGAAGATCGATTTGTATGGCCCCGGATAAAAGCTAGTACTGCGTCTTTCATTACTCCTCCAGTCATTATTCCTAGTGGAACGATTATTCCAATTGTGAATAGATATTTTTATATTGTTACAGCTGATATTAATTTGACAAATGGAGCTGCTTTAAACGCTGATCTGTTTTGGGAGGATAATGGAGACCAAGTAGCCGCATTTACAATTATTCATCCAAATGGGTACGTCAACCTTTATATTAATGGTGTAATGCAAGAGGGCGGGATTTATACCGTAACTCCAGCCTCCTTAAACCTAAAAGCTGAAAGTTCAACCATCTATAGAGGAACACCTATCATCATCGAATCGCTCGGTTTTATAAACCAAACGAACTAATCATTTGAAAGGAGGTGAACGACGTGGCGCTTTCCATTATTAATATCAATGTAAATGTATCAGGTACTTCCACAAGGTTTTTTAATATTTTAGCTACTCCTTTAGCAATTGTAGATGGAACAACTATTGCTTCTACTTCCTTTTTAAATGATAACGGTAGTCCGGCAACTACTTTTCCAATTGTAACGAATGGATATTATAATTTATATATTAATGGTGTACTTCAGGAAGGTGATTCTTATACAGTTTCTGCAACAGAATTAACGTTTAATACTGTTACAGGCACTATTTCTGCTGGTACTCCAATTATTATCGAAGCTGTTGAATTAGTAACAACTATTTAATGCCCTTAACTAAAAATGGATGCTCTAAAAATATAGGTTTTTAGGGCATCCAGCTTTTCTATTTATTTGATATGATATTTTAACTTATAGATTTTTTTTGCATAGTCTAGTGCATGTGGACCATCACCATGTATACATAAAGTTTGTGCAGAAATGTTGATTTTCTTTCGCTGTACTGACATCACTTCATTCGACATCAAAATTCCTTTGACATGTTCAAGCATTTCAGCCTCTGTTTGAATTAATGCATTCTCTTCTCGTCTACTCACTAATGTACCATCAACATTGTAATTACGATCAGAAAAAACTTCCTCATAAACCTGTAATCCCTTTTCCTTTGCAACTTCTACCATCTTACTACCGGATAAGCAATATAAAATAAAAGCTGGATTTATATCATATACAGCATTGACGATTGCGGTCGCCTTTTCGATATTATTAGCACTTTGATTATAAAGCGCTCCATGTGGCTTCACATGATGAAGTAAACCCTTTTCAACTGAAACAAATGCTTGCAAAGCTCCAACTTGATAAACAACCATATTGTAGATTTCCTCGGCACTAAAATCCATATCTCGTCGACCAAAGCCCTCGAGATCAGGGTATCCTGGATGTGCACCAATTCGAACATTTTTACGGATAGCGTTTCTTACCGTCTGATGCATGATTGTATGATTGCCAGCATGGTAGCCACATGCGATATTAATGGACGTAACATAGTCTAAAATTGCTAGATCTTTTAAAGCATCATTACTTTCTCCCATATCACAATTAATATCTATGGACATACATCTTCCTCCATTAGTACAAATTTTATCGTATTAAACATGCGCATTTGGGCAACTTTATGTAAATCCTCCTCATGGATTGTAGCAATGATCGGATAACCACCTACAGTTTGAGCATCTGCCATTAAGATAATCGGCTCACCATTTTGCGGCACTTGAATTGTTCCAAACTGTGTGGCTTCTGAAAAGATATCTTTTATTTTTTCAAGCTGAAGTATAGTACCTTTTAAATAATAGCCCATTCGATTTCCACCCGAAAACTGAAAAGAAATCTGCAAGAATTGCTGTTGACTCTCTTCCGTAAATAGCTCAAAATGAGGGCCTTTAAAAATTCTTACAGTAATGTCGGATTCAAATACCGGTCGAAATGGTGCATATAGTCCTCTTGTAAAATGTAAAATTCCTGCGTTCTTTCCATACAATATACTACCTTCAATAATAGCATCACCTACAAGTGGAAAACATGAATTACTGCCTAGTATTGGCTCTGATTGAAATCCCCCTTTAGGTGTAAGATAAACAACAGATCCGTGACTCACACTTTTTATGGACAAGACATCTCCCCTGCTTAATTGAAAGGTTTTCCACATTTCGATTAGGACACCATTTACTAAACACCTGCATTTAGCTCCAGTCAAGACATAGATACCGTCATCAATAGCTTCAAATTCAAAACCGCCAATAAACATTTCAAATGAGGTTTGGTCTTTCTCATTATTTAAGATATATTGCGCTGCTTGAAAGGACACTTTATCCATAGGTCCAGATAGAGGAATGCCATACGCACGATAGCCATATCTCCCTTGGTCTTGCAGGCTACCATGTACACCTTGCTTTTTTACTATAAGAAGTGGCTTCAATTGCTACACTCCTTTACCTTTTATTTCATAAAACTCCTGTTTAGATATTTCATAAAATTGTACTTGATCTCCAAGAGAAAAAATAAAAATTTCTTTCCCATGTACATTAAATAAATTGAGAGGCGTCTTCCCAATAATATTCCATCCACCAGGTGAATCAAGTGGATAAATCCCTGTCTGTAAACCTCCTATACCAACAGAACTCGCAGATACAGAGCTACGTGGCTTTCTTAAACGTGGCACAAACAATTCTTTGTCTAAATCCCCTAAATAAGGAAAGCCAGGTAAAAATCCAATCAAATATACACTATATGACTTAGACATGTGTATTTTTTTTATGTCCTCAAACGATAAACATGTGTAATCCATTACACGATCCATATCCAAAGCAAATTCCTCATCATAGCAAATTGGAATTTGCAACTGACGACTTGTTACTTCATCATCTTTAGTAGTAACTTGCATGAAAAGCCATTGCTCTTGTAAAAAATCAATATCTATCTTTTGCTTAACATAGGCTGTAACCGTATGATAGCTAGCGACACTTTCAATAAGGTTACGTTGTAGATGGTTTTTCAAAAATCGGTTGAATTGTTGGACTGCTTGAAAATTTTCTTGTGATATTTCCTCTTTAAACGCAAAACGAATTGTGTGTTGGCTAATCCACATAGTGTGAGGAAAATCAATTTTTCGCTGCACGAATTGTCTCCTCAATACAGAGCTTAATGCATGTTGTTAAATCCTGAATATTCCAACCCGGTATTTTTCCATGCTGGATTGCCAAATCAAAAGAGGCAGGAATATGGATGAATCCGGCTTTAACTTTTTCATTCTGCTTTGCATAAACTAGCCCTTCATACATAATATTATTGCATAGATAGGTACCGGCCGTATTTGAGATTTCTGCTGGGAAGCCCTCTTTTTGTAAACGATTCACCATATTGCGGATAGGTAAATTTGTAAGGTAGGCATCAGCGTCATTTTCATCAATACTTTCATCAACTGGTGTATATCCGTTATTATCTGGCTCACCATCTTTTACATTAATGGCAATTCGTTCAGGTGTAATTTTATAACGTCCGCCAGCTAATCCTAAAGAAATGATAATTTGTGGCTTTACTGCATCAATATACTGTTTCAATTGATTAGCAGATTGCTGAAAATCTACCGACAATATGCGTCCAACTATTTCGTAGCCATCCATCTCCTTGCCACTTAATGCTTCTACGATTTGCATGGTTGGATTAATTTTATAATCAAGAAATGGTTCAAATCCTGTTAATAGTATTTTTGTCATGTTATTCACCTAAATTTCTATAGGACGTTGCTTTATCGCCCATCCATTTTTATTTTGTTTATTCACTGGCGCAGATAATGTGGCTTGAATAATAGCTTGATTGAAAAGCTTATGAGCCTGAATACATGAATTTAATTCCTCATCATATACAATTTCATCTGCCACTTCAGAAATTATATCTAGTGCCACCCATTGAGGGTAACGCAAAATACTAACAGATGAATATGTTGGTGTTACTTCCATGCTTCTGTAAAAATTTATATTAGCCATTTCTTCAATCGGATATTTTTGTGGTTCCCATTTAGTACCGTATTTAAAATATCGATCGCGCCAATAGGCATTATCCTGCGCAAAGGTTGTTCCTTCAAAAATAGCATTCACTTTTTCAGCTACATGCTCTAGATTTTTAGCCTGAATCTCCTTAGTCTCACTATCTGCATAACGACCAATTCCATATATCATTGCGCTTGGTAACGTGTAAGAAACAGGAAATATTGGAGGGCAAGCATATCCTGCAAAAGGTTGTACCCATTCTCGAGCAGGAATTCCATGATCGTCAATAACAACATCTGGCGCCCATTTTTTTAAAACAATTGGTAAAATATTAGCCTCACCAAATACACTTTTTTGAAATTTCACATGAGCAAATTCTAACCCTACTGCATTATATCTTGCAGCATGATGCTTCCATTTTGGATGCTCTTGTGTCAACATTTTCATTATCTCATAGCCATCTGGGTTTGCTAGAGGAATGATGATAAAATTAATTTTCTTTAATAGCTCTGGCTGTTGACGTATAACATCCTCCATTAGCTCTAATATAGCAGGAGTACTGGATACTTCATTTGGATGATGTCCTGCTTCAAAGATAATAGTATGCTTTTCATTCGATTTCTTTAATCCAGAAAAATATTTACTTGTAATTTGTTCTGTAACTTCAAAAAAAGGAATTAAATTTCCTTTATAGGATAAATCGGCATAATTTATCTTAACTTCAGGAAAACTTTTGTATCTACTCGATAATTGATAAGCGTCTTTTATTTTAAATTTTAATTGCTGCTTCACTGTGACAGCTTTATGCTTAGTTCCTAAATAAATATCTGCACTATCTAATTGACCATTTTCATCAAAGACTATTCGCTTAGTTACGCAGTCTGTGGATTCCTCTTCATGCCATTGATATACCCTTATACAACTAAAAATAGGTTTATAAATATCTTTCTGCATATGAATATAGGGAATAACGCCCCCAGGTGCCTTAAATGGTCGATTAACTATTTGGTTACCTAATGTAGCAAAGTAATCTAGGGTATTAAAATATACATCTTCATACAATGCCTCGAACGATGAGTTTGCTTCCTGTCTAACAGGTAGCTCCTCTTCAATTCCCGAAGAAGTAAAGTCAATTTCAATTCTGTCAAATAACGGAAATAGTTGTCCCTGGCTGACATTACTTTTATCAATTGATAATTTCCTCTTCATACGTGATAAATAGTCATTGATATAATATTTATAAAAACGTTCTCGATCAGACAACACAGTTTTTTCTTGAATAATATCCTCATCTTTAAATAGTCGATAGCCTGCTGTCGTTGGATATGTTTTTTTGTTGTTATCGACATAATCTAATTCGCTAATAAGTGGATTTAGTACAGCTACTAATAAATCATCTACATAAACGCTATAAACATGCTGTTGTGTAAATGAAATTTCAAATTGCACATTTTCTTTTGGTACCCCATACTGTAATTCGATTAATTCATCAATTGGATACAGTTCCATAATCCATCGATTCCGCTGTTCTAATCCTTTTATCTTAACGCCATCCTTGCAAATAATTTTCACCTGTGTAAAGGTACTTTGAATAGAGGGAAGAACTTCCTCCAAAATCCAATATAATCCAGTTTTAAATGCAGAGCGCACTTTAACAGACTTTAAATCTGGAAATTTTTTAGACAAATCTAAACTATATCGATCTCGGTTGTCCTTTGATGCAGTCATATAAATTTCTGCATCTACTATTAGTTGTGTTTCATCTTGAAGTGCACTAATTATATACGAAGCTTCTGATTGGTCTTGCCATGACTCTTCATATAAAAGTTGCGCTTCATTGACTTGTTTTTCATTGAATTCCCAAATACCAAGTAAACCACCTTCAGAAAAATGTTTTTCTTTCGCAATCGAATGAAGAACGGTTGGTAGACTTTCTTTCGTTCCCAAAATATGAATTGTATTTCGATCAACAAGCTCCATCATATTTTCCGTTCCTTGCTTGATGGCAATCGATAAATGACGTTCATCCTGAGTCGCTACAGGAAATGAAGCTGAGGTAGAATATAAACCTAATCGTAGTCCAATATAACAAATTTCTTTTAACATGGCATGGCTCTTAATGTCTTGCTGTACATTAATTTGTACACTTAAATGCTGTAAGGGATGTGCCTCATCCTTTTCACCTGTACCATAGGCTGACCAAAGATGACTTAAGCTTTCATAATAGGTAAATGATGTTGTTTCATGACTTTCCATGATTCCTTCAAGGGCTAAATCACTTAGCAAGACTGATAATGTATCCTCTGTTTCATAATACACAATGAAAGTAGAATTCTTTCTCATCATGTATGTTGTATGATGCGGATAAAATATCATTGAATATTTCTGTTTGGCAGATTCAAATAAATCAAAATCAATTTCATTGGATTCTAAGCCTAATCGTACACAAAAATCAATTAACCCTAATGGTGCAAGATGTGTAGGTAAATCTATATATAAAGATGGTTTTTTTAATGGTTGATCCTTATTAAATAAACTAGAATATATAGTTGTATTCACATTATCACCTAAACTTTCATATTTGGATCTAAGCGGTCTCGTAGCCAATCTCCTAATAAGTTAAAGCCTAATACTGTTAACATAATCGCAATACCTGGGAATACAGAAATCCACCATGCAGTTGTCATATAATTTCGACTATCTGCTAACATCCCTCCCCAGGAAGGCACAGTTGGTTCAACACCTAAACCTAAAAATGTTAAAGATGCCTCTAACAAAATGAACTCTGCAATACACATTGTCGCTAATACTAAAATAGAGGACGCAACATTTGGTAAAATATGCTTAAGGATTATTTTAAAATGAGTCCCTCCAATAGCTTTGGCAGCTTGAATATATTCGTGCTCTTTTAATGCTAAAATTTCTCCACGGATTAATCTTGCAAAGCTAACCCAATAGGTAAGCCCTAGAATAATGATAATTTTCTCAATGCCTGTACCAAAAACACTCATAATCACGATAGCTAAAAGGATAAAAGGTAATCCTAATTGAACTTCAGCTAATCGCATAATTAAATCATCCATCCACTTGCCGAAATAACCTGATATAATTCCTAAAAATGTGCCAAGAACCATGGAGATAGCAACCCCACAAATACCAACTAAAAGTGAAATGCGTGCACCATAAATAATTCTACTTAACAAATCTCGACCTACTTGATCTCCTCCAAGTAAATATTGAGATTTCCCTGTGTCGTCTAACCACTTGGGCATATCTAGGCGATGCCCTAAGCTTGCTGCCCCTGGATCATACGGAGCAATATACGGTGCAAAAATGGCACATAGCACAGAAGCTAATACTAAAATCAATCCAATTATTCCTGTGGGATTTTTTTTAATAAAGTTCAAAACCATTATTATTTTGCTCTTCTTTTTTGTAGTCACTGCCACTGTATCGATTGCCTGTGTCATTTAATTAGTCACCTCTTCCCGTTCTAATTTTTGGGTTAATTAACGAATAACATAAATCAACAATCAGATTGACCAAGATCATTAATAGCGCTAAAACAATAACTCCACCTTGTACGACCGGGTAGTCCCGCTGATTAATGGAGTCAACAATTAATCGGCCAATACCTGGCCATGAAAATACTTGCTCTACAATAACGGCGCCTCCTAACAAACCTCCAAACTGCAAACCAACAAATGTCACTGTAGGTAATAAAGCATTTCTAAATGCATGTCTTACGATTACAAGCCATTCTCTTATTCCCTTAGCTCTTGCAGTTGTCACATATTGCATTTTAAGTACCTCAAGCATTGATGTACGAATTAAACGTACTAAAATTCCAGATAAAATTAGACCTAATGCAATAGATGGCAAAATTAAAGAACTAAATCCATTAAATCCTGATACTGGAAGCCACTTTAACTTTACAGCAAAAATTAAAATCAGCATAAACGCTAACCAGAAGTTTGGGAATGAAATGCCTAGTAATGAGAAAATACGACCAAAAACATCAACGGGCTTCCCTTTATAGACAGCCGATAGAATGCCTATTGGAACAGCAATTAACAATGCTACAGCCATACCACCTAAAGCAAGTACAATCGTTGGCCAAGCTCGTTCTAACAGTAAATCTAGAACTGGACTATTCGAGCGATAAGACGTACCAAAATCAAGCATGATTAGGTCTTTCATAAAAATAAAATATTGCTCCCAAATTGGTTTATCCAAGCCTAATTTAGCCGTTAGCTCATCAATCGCCTGCTGTGATGGTTCACCTGCACCAAACATAATACTTACGGGGTCTCCTGTTAAACGAATAGCGAAAAATATAATTAATGAAACAGCAATTATCACCAATACTGTATGCGATAAACGTCTCAAAATATAGGAAAGCATAATTCCATCCTCCTAACTTAAAATGAATGAGATAGTATGCAAGCATACTATCTCATAGTTACTACTTACTCGACAGTGACGCCTTCAAATCTAAAACGACCATCATGCGGAGGTTGGAAATTTTTCACTCTCTTATTTACTCCGTAAATTTCAACGTCTGAATATAAATTCACTTCTGTTGCATCTTCATGTAACACTTCTGTTAACTCTTTAAAGATTTTTAAACGTTCTGTTCCATCATTAGTTGCACGTTCCGCAGCTAATAATTTCTCAACCTTGTCATTTTTATAGGATGGGTTCCAGAACTCTCCCTCGTGATACATTAAATAAGCTGTATTATCGAAATCTAAAGTCCAGCCTCCCCAGCCATTCTTATACATATGCCCAGCTTCACCTTTTGGTATTAATTCAGATTGGAAAGTTGTATTTTCCACACTATTAATAGATACTTTCAAACCGACTTCTTCTAAATAGAAGGCTACTGCTTGAGCAATCTCTTTAAATATTCCATCTGTACCTGGGATATAGAACTCTAAAGTTGTTCCCTCAGCAACATTTGCTTCAGTAAGAAGTTTTTTTGCCTTTTCAGGATCATATGGATATGGTTGTAATTCTTTGTTATAACCAAAAGAAAGTTCACTTTGGAATGAGCTAATTAAGTTACCATAACCACTTAAAATTTCTTTCACAATCGTTTCCTTATCAATGGCATAGTTGATTGCTTGACGTACACGAACATCGTCTACAGGTGCTTTTGCTGTATCGAAGCGAATAGAGTATGCAGTAGGCGTTGATACATCCATTAAAGTAACAAAGTCTGTGCCTTCTGCTGTCGCAGCTTGAGAAACTTCTAAGCGTGTCATAATATCAATATTTCCTGTTTGTAATTCTGCTAAGGCTGTTGCTGTTTCTGGGATAACTTTAAATGTTACTTTATCAAGTTTAATTTCGTCTTTATTCCAGTAATCCTCATAACGCTCAACAACCACTTGTTTATCACGTTGATAATCTGTCATTTTGAATGGACCTGTACCTACTGGATTCTTATCAAAGTTCTCTGCCCCATTCTCTTCAATATATTTCGGTGGAACAATTACGGCACCATAACCTGATAATTTCGTTAATAATACTGGGTCTATTGTGTTAAGGTACATTGTCACTTCATATTCACCATTAACTTCAACACGGTCAATCGATGTGTAGTTTGAATATTGTGGTCCTTTTTGACCCTCTTCACCTAGTAAACGATCAAATGTAAATTTAACAGCTTCTGCATTAAAAGGTTCTCCATTATGGAAAGTAACACCTTGACGTAATTTAAATACGATTGTTTTATCATCTACATATTCCCAAGATTCCGCTAACCCTGGTTGAATTTCTAAATCAAGTGAACGGCTTACTAAACCTTCAAATACTGATGTTGCAACTGTACTCCAAGCAATTAAGTATGTATCGATTGGATCCCAGTTTTGTGGATCACCTGGAACACGTATGACTAATTCATTGCCACGTGCAGTTGCTGAATTTTCTCCAGAAGCCTTTCCACTTTTTTTATTCTCTCCTTCTGATGATGTGCCGCCACTACATGCCGATAATAATAGCATCATACATACAAGTAGTAATGTTATCCATTTGTGTTTTTTCATTCTGTACATCCCCTTTGTTGTATTGTTATTTTATACGCCATAAGGATATGGCATTGAATAACCTAATTCAGTTGAGATTGAAGCCGCTGTACTCCATAGTCCTTCTAAAAATATATCTATTTTCTCTTTAGGTAATAGTGAGTCTATGCCTGCGATACTGATGGAATATTCTACTTCTCGATTACTATTAAAAATTGGTACTGCTATTGATACTGTGCCTTCTTCTAATTCTGAAACACTGTAGGCATACCCATTATTTTTCCCGAATTCAATATATTCATAGATATCCTTGTCTGTAACAGGCGTGCCACTGGCATACTTTTTACGCGGTTTCTGCAACACATGTTTAATTTTTTCCTCTGATTGGAAAGATAAAATAATACGTGAACAAGCACCTGCATAGAGTGGTGCTCTTCTTCCCACACGTGTATACAATAGAACGGGTTTTAAGCTTTCAATTTTTTCAATGTAAAGACCATCAGTTTCATCTATCATTATTAGTTGAATTGCCAAATCGAATTTTTGCTGTAGCATTTTCATATATGGTATAGCGAGTGATCGAATTTCAATAGAATTGGAGGCAATGGCTCCTAATTCTATTAATTTATTTCCCAGTAAATAATGATCACTCAATACTAATTGACTACCACTTTGAACATAAGGTCGTTTTAATACACCTAAGTCTGTAAACGTCTTTAGAAATCTATGTAAAGTAGGCTTAGGAATATCTGTTTCATTGGCCAGTTCATCTAAACGCCATGAAGGTTTTTCTTCTGTAAATAACGTCAAAATATTAATCCCTTTTTCCAATGTTTTACTCATAATGATCGCTCCATTTTCTCTTCATAAAGCAAACAGGAAACGTCATGCTTTTCACTAACACTTTTTAAAGTCGGAGGCGTCACTTTACATATCTCCATACAATTTGGGCACCTTGTATGGAAGGTACAACCAGCAGGTGGATTTGCAGGATTTGGAACATCTCCTTTAAGCACGATACGTTCTTTTGCTTTTGAAGGGTGAGATTTTGGTAATGCCGATAGTAATGCTTTGGTATAGGGATGTTTAGGATTATTAAATAATTCATGCTTATCCGCTACTTCCACTATTTTTCCTAAATACATCACACCAATGCGGTCACAAAAATGATGGACTACACTCAAATCATGTGTAATGAAAATATATGTAAGATTCATTTCCTTTTTCAAATCTTTCATAATGTTTAATACCTGAGATTGAATAGACACATCAAGAGCAGAAACAGGCTCATCTGCTACAATAAGTTTAGGGTTTGTCACAAGTGCCCTCGCAATCCCAATACGTTGTCTCTGACCACCTGAAAACTCATGAGGGTAACGCTCTAGTTGTTTTGGTGTCAATCCCACTTGTGTAGCCACTTCATAAACACGCTGTTTTCTTTCTTCTTTTGTACCAATTTTAAAATTAACCAAAGGCTCCTCAATGATTTTAAAAACTTTCATTCGAGGATTAAGTGAAGCAAACGGGTCTTGGAAAATTATTTGCATATCACGGCGCTTTTGGCGCACCTTTTTGGGACTAAGGGTTGCAATATTTTCTCCATTCAGCAAGATCTCACCCTCTGTTGGTGTTAATAGCTGAATTAGTGTTTTTCCCATAGTAGACTTCCCACAACCTGATTCACCAACTATCCCAAGAACCTCACCTTCATTTACAGAGAATGAAACATCATCTACAGCTTTTAAATAATCCGCCCGTGATCCTTTTAATGGGAAATATTTCTTTAAGTGCTTTACTTCTAACAATGGACTGGTCATTTACATTCCCCCTTCTAATTCAATATGCTCACTCTCATATAACCAGCATCGTACTTTTGTGCCACTATTAGTTTTAAATAAAGTTGGTTTATTTCTGCATTTATCCGTTGCAAACTCACATCGATCGAAAAATCTACACCCTGAGGGCATATCCGCTGGTGCTGGAACAACCCCATCGATTGATGGTAGATATTCTTGTTCTACCTCAATATCTGGTAATGAGTTTAAGAGTCCCTTCGTGTATGGATGGTGTGGATGATTAAACAAATTCAGAACTGTTGCCTCTTCAACTACTTCTCCAGCATACATAACAATCACTCGTTCACAAACCTCAGCTACAACCCCAAGATCATGGGTAATTAAAATAATAGACATTTGGAGATTCTCTTGAAGATCTTTCATCAACTCCAGAATTTGTGCCTGAATAGTCACATCCAATGCAGTAGTAGGCTCATCAGCAATTAATATTTCTGGTCCACAAGCTAATGCCATGGCAATCATAACTCGCTGACGCATTCCTCCTGACAATTGATGAGGATATTCATTAACTACTCTTTCTGGACGAGGAATTCCAACAAGTCGAAGCATGTCAACGGCACGTTCATGTGCTTCTTTTTTAGCAATATTTTCATGACTGAGAATCATTTCAACTATTTGTGAACCAACTTTATAAACTGGGTTCAATGAACTCATCGGTTCCTGAAAAATCATCGAAATTTTTTTCCCACGAATTTTTCGCCAATCTTTTTTTGATTTTTTGTTAATTTGCGCTTGATCTATGTATATATCCCCATTTTGCCAATCGACACCAGGAGGTAACAATCCCATCAGTGAAAGTGATGTCATACTTTTACCGCATCCTGATTCACCAACAATTCCCAAAGTCTTACCTTTTTCAAGTTGTAATGATATACCGTTGACAATAGCAATTTCTTTTTTATCTTGTTTAAAACCAATTTTTAAATCTTTTACTTCCAAAATATTCACGCCCATTTTCGACCCCCGTTCCAAAATATGAAAAGCGATTTCATTTTTTAAAATGTTACAGAAAAATTTTCACAATTTCAATAGATTTCAGAAAAAAATAAATATTTATTTAAATTAAATTATTCTACAAAAATAAAATAATCATCTCGTTTTTGTAACTTTTTCGTAAAATTAAATGCCAATTATTAAGGTGAAACTTAAAAAGGGTGAATTATTTTTAGGGGCAGTTCATCTTCTACCTAACTCCTTATTCTCCCTGAACGTTGAAGCAATCGTATTTTAATTGGTCTTCGCTTTTGTATCAGATTCTTTATTAACTGTTTAAAAGGAATAAAAAATTCTCTCAATGTACAACAAAATATTTTATTAATAAATAAATTTTTGCATAAAAAAAGAGTATGACTCAACAAACTACATTGAGGTCATACCCTACTCTTTTTAAAAATGAGCTAAACATATAGAGTTTTTACTATTTCAAATGTGCAGTCGCCTGTTTCATGACGTATTTTCCTACTCCAATATAGATTACCACTGCAGCTCCAATAAATACGAAAGTCATTGCTGACCGCTCCTTTAAATAAAATTTTTGAATTAAAAACATCATTTTGAAAAGAAAAAAGTACTAATTGATTGAATTTGAAAATCATTCTCATTAATATAATATAAATTTCCCTTTAATTCGTCAAGACATACTTTCATCTTACCCTTTTAACATGGTAAGATGTAGAAAAGTCGGAAAAAGGATGCGGTAATGATGAGTAATTCGAAGTACTTTCAAACTATTTTAAACGGGACAATTTATGCTTTAAAATCGATTCTACCAATGGATATTGAAGTGAAAACGCCAAGTATTATTTCGGAACCTTTTCAACAGCAGCAAATGGGTGTATTAATTGGCTTAATTGGAGATATAAAGGGCCGTGTCATCATTGATTCCTCTCCTGAAATATTTAGTGGCATCGGTAATACGATGTTCGGAATGCCGCTTGAGGGAGAAATGTTAGAATCCTTCACAGGGGAATTTGGCAATATGATTGCAGGTAACCTATGTACAGCTGTAGGACAAGAAAGCTTAGAAATTGATATCACGCCTCCAACCGTAATGGTTGGGAACACAAAATTGTACGGATTTGAAAAAGCGTTTGTACTCCCTGTTGCAATTCCTAGCATTGGTGGACTAACAGTTCTATTAACAATTGAGGAAGAAGCGTAGAATTCGAGAATCTTCAACTGCTCCAAATGATATATCCTATGCAACTGTTTCGAGCATTTATGAATACGTTCTACGATTTGCATTAGTGGTCTCTAAGGCTCACAAGAAACTCTAATTAGTAAAATTTCTTGAAAAATAAGTAATTTTGATAAAAATAACGCCAAATTCTATACGCCTGAAGCTATCTCAATGACTTTTGAGATAGCTTCTTTTTTATCCAAGCATATATTTCACACTTTTTTCACACAATCCTCCCCATTGTGTGATTTTTTTCACATCTAAAAAAGATTTATTTTTATATTATGGCAATAAGAAAGATCACTATAAAAAGCGGAGGAGGAACAGAAATGGCAAATAAAAAGAAATCCGACGAGAATTTGAAAGGTTCACTCTACGCAGTATTTGGAGTAGGCATCATTATTATCTTGCTTTGGGTGTACTGCTTCGATTTGTTCATCGGACGTTTTTAATCTACTAAGAAAGGACAGAGACATATGCACATACATAAGTATGAGAAGTATTGGCTTGTGTTCGGAGTTGCTACTTTAGTAGCATTCCTTATTATTCTCGGCATCGGTGCATTCCATCAAGGCTCACATCCGAACAATGGTAAGAAAACACTAGATTATGAGAAGGTAAAGGAATTTGCTCCTTTTGATAATCCAGGCGTTCATAAAGTGGAAGGTAAAGATTGGGATTATGAGGTTGTTGTTTTAGCTTCTGCATTTTATTACAATCCTCCGGTTATTGAAGTTCCACTTGGAGCAAAAGTTAAGTTTATTGCAACAAGTGAAGATGTCATGCACGGCTTTGAGGTTGCAGGTACAAATATTAACATGATGCTTGAGCCTGGTTACATTTCTGAATATGTAACTGTAGTAAATGAAGTAGGCGAGTTTTTAATTGTATGTAATGAGTATTGTGGTACTGGACATACGATGATGCACTCTATGCTAAAGGTGGTGGATCCAAATGAGTCTAAATAATAATTTGACAAAAGTGGATCGTCGTGATGCGAAACTAGCAATGGCACATATTTACGTGGCATTTATCGCATTGTTATTAGGTGGTCTTGCGGGATTATTACAGGTTTTCGTACGCTCTGGTCAATTTACATTGCCAGCGGGCATAGGCTATTATCAAATTTTAACTGTACATGGTGTATTACTTGGTCTTATTTTAACAACATTCTTTATCTATGGTTTCCAGATTGCTAGTGTTAGTCGTACATCAGGGACATTTTCAGCTAGTCAGCGACGATTAGGCTGGATTGGATTCTGGTTAATGACGATTGGCACAGCCGCTGCAGCTGCAATGGTTTTATTGAACAAAGCAACTGTTTTATATACATTTTATGCGCCATTGAAAGCTCATTGGATTTTCTATTTTGGTCTGACATTAGTCGTGGTTGGTTCTTGGGTTGGCGGCGCAGGTCAAATTTTACGATACGCACAATGGCGGAAAGAAAACAAAGGAAGCGGACAACGCAGCCCATTATTATCATTTATGGTTGTTGTAAATAATTTAATGTGGTTCGTAGCAACATTAGGTGTTGCAGCTTCTGTACTATTCCAGCTACTTCCATGGTCTTTAGGTTTTATCGAACGTGTGGATGTAGCATTATCACGTACATTATTCTGGTATTTCGGTCATGCCCTTGTATACTTCTGGTTATTACCAGCTTATATGATTTGGTATGTCATCCTTCCAAAAGTTATTGGTGGGAATATTTTCTCAGATTCATTAGCACGACTTTCATTTATGTTATTTTTAATCTTCTCTGTACCAGTTGGGATCCATCACCAATTAACAGAGCCAGGTATTGATGGAACGTGGAAATTTATTCAAGTTGTTTTAACATTTGCGGTAATCGTACCATCCTTAATGACAGCCTTCTCTATGTTTGCCATGTTTGAATTACGTGGTCGTGAATTAGGTGGTAAAGGGCTTTTCGGTTGGTTTAAAAAATTACCATGGAAGGACGCTCGCTTCTTTGTACCATTTATCGGTATGGTGTCATTTATTCCTGGGGGCGCAGGTGGTATAGTAAATGCCTCCTACCAAATGAACCAGCTAATTCATAATACAATTTGGGTGACTGGACATTTCCATTTAACGATTGCAACAGCCGTTGTTTTAACTTATTTTAGTGCTGCCTTTTGGTTAATACCGCATTTAACAGGTCGCACACTCACTAAATCATTAAATAACCTCAGTAATTTTGCAGGAATTTTATGGGCTGTTGGTATGACAATTATGTCTGGAGCAATGCATATTGCAGGTTTAATTGGGGCACCTCGTCGCTCAGATTACTCAGAATATGGAGGTGCTCAGCAAGCCTATGATTGGATTCCTTATCAAATTGCGCAGGCTGTGGGCGGAACTATTCTCTTTATCGCAATCTTGGTGATTATTTATATCGTAGTTAAATTAGCTTGGTTTGCACCTAAAGGAGAGGAAGAATTTCCTGTTGGTGATGTACATGAACAAAGTGGTCCAACACCAGCTATTTTAGAAAACTTTAAAGTATGGCTTGTTATTTTAGTCGCATTAATTTTATTTGCTTACACAGTTCCAATTATCGATATTATTTCGAATTCACCACCAGGCTCAAAAGGCTATCAGCTGTGGTAAGAAAAAAGCGATTTCTCGAATACAGAGAAATCGCTTTTCATGTTGTTGAAATACTATTATGACAATGACATCAAGGTGACAAATTAAAAAGTATAGCCCTTTTTCAAAACGAGGGGTTGATCTCCGTTCCGACTGAGTGCTTTCCTGGGGGCGTCCAATGAGCCGCTTCACTCGCGTTGCTCGCTCCAGGGTCTCATCTGTGACGCTGAATCCCCGAGGAGTCACTCAGTCTACACTCCAATCAACCGTTGGTCATAGTATTTTCTATTGGCATTTCACATTTTTCAATGCGAAAGCAGAGCGGTAGCAATAAGTGGCTTTATGTAAAGCAACAAAATGATTCTATACATAAAATGTAGGGTAACAACTATAGAATTGTGCCATTATATCCATTTAATGATGGTGAGTAACATACTTTTACTTTACTTTTGAGGGAAAAAAATATTTAAAGTTCTACACTATTGTTGATTGGAGTGCAAGGCTACTCGACTCCCGTGGGATAGCGAGACAGACGAGACCCTGCACGGAGCGTCAGCGCAGGAAGCGGCTCGTCGCTCGCCCACTGGAAAGCGAGTAGCCTGGAACGGAAATCACCTTCATTTGACTTAGTAGTGTCCACAAAGAGTCCCTTGACCATTTAGTTTTTCAACACTATGAAAAGCGATTTCTCGAATACAGAGAAATCGCTTTTTCTTTAAAGCTTATATAATTTTGTGTACTTGTCTTGTAGATAGTTTGCTAAATAGTCGGCATTTAAGGCCTCTCCTGTTGCCTCTTGCAGTAATTCAAACGGCTTTTTCAATGCACCATATTGATGAACCTTGTCTGTTAGCCATTCTCGAATTGGGAGGAGCTCCCCCTTTTCCAGCAGCTCATCAAAGTTTGGAATATCTTTATCCATGGCATGCTTCCATTGTGCGGCATAGATCATTCCTAAAGCATAGGAAGGGAAATAACCAAACATACCACCAGACCAATGCATATCTTGTAAAACCCCTTGTGCATCTGTCTCAGGTCGGATACCTAAATACTCCTCGTACTTATCATTCCATACTTGCGGTAAATCTTTTGCCTGCAAATTGCCATTAAATAAATCTCGTTCGATTTCATAACGAATCATAATATGTAATGGATATGTCAGTTCATCCGCTTCAATGCGAATAAAGGACGGCTCCACCATATTAATGGCACGCAGGAAATCTGCTAATGCTACATTCCCAAACTGTGCTGGTGAAAAGTGTTGCAGTCGCTCATAGTTATGCTCCCAAAACTTTTCATTTCTACCGACAAAGTTTTCATAAAATAACGATTGGGATTCATGGATTCCCATTGATGTACCTGTTGCTAGTGGTAAACCATCCAGCTTTTCATCGATATTTTGCTCATACATCGCATGACCACACTCATGAATTGTTCCAAAAATCGCTGAGCGAAAATCGTTTTCATCATATTTTGTAGTAATTCGATTATCACCGTGATTCAAGCCAATCATAAATGGATGTACACTTTCATCTAAACGCCCTGCATCAAAATCATAGCCAAGCTGTGCCAGCATTTCTAGTGATAGTGCGCGCTGTGACTCACGAGGGAAATGCTTAAATAATACGCTTGTATTTGGTTTATTGGGTGAAGCTGCAATTTTTTGTACAAGTGACACAATTGTTTTACGTAATTCACCAAAGACATTATCTAGCACATCTGTCGTCATATCAGGCTCATATAAATCTAGAAGAGTATTATATGGAGAGCCGTTTTTTATACCCCAATAGTCAATAAATTTCTTCTGACAGCTTATGATTTTTTCTAAATAAGGTAGAAATAATGCGAAATTATCGGCTGCCTTCGCTTCCTCCCAAGCTGTCTCTGCTTTAGATTGTAGAATAACGTATTCTTTATATTCATTTGGTGGTATTTTCTTATTTTGATCGTAATTTTTACGCACTTCCTCTACTAAACGAAGGGTTACGTAATCAAGATCAGCCTTTTTTGACTCTAGTGTATCCAATAAGTTTCCTAATTCCTCACTAGTTTGCATATCAAATAAGGAGGCTGATAATGTTCCAATTACCTCTGAGCGTTGTGCTAATCCTTTTTTTGGCGCACCTGTACGCATATCCCAATAAATCACATTCAGTGCTTCCTCATAATGCTTCATTTTTTTCACATAGTCTGTAAATTGTTGTACAGTCATGCTATCATCCTCCTTTTTTACGCTATTAGTTTATCATATTTTCGAAAATTTTGTATATTGTGGACTTTGTGGAAGTATAAGAAAATAGTAAATTAAAACTTACCTACCATTATTAAAGGCCCTATCCGTACTTGGAAAGGGCTTTATTGGAGTATTAATCATGCATCATAGGAAGTATATGCTCTTTAATGAAGTTCCATCTATCCTTTGGCTGCATCATAAATTCTGATGCAATGGCAACCACCATCTTCAGCTTAGGTATACAACAAATTATATTGCCTCCATCTCCCATTGCAGAATAAGTCAAGATGTCAGCATCCTCTCTTAGCCACCATAAATAGCCGTAATTGTTTGGGTTCCGCTTTGTTGATTCTGTTATCCAAGTCTCCGAAAGAATCCTGTTATTCCCCCAAGTGCCATTGTTTATATAAAGATAACCGAATCGTGCCATATCACGTGTTGTAAGGGTTAGCCCCCATCCTCCTGTAGAAATACCATTTGAATCATACACCCAGCCTTTCACGTTTTTGCCGAATAAATCATCAAATTCATATGCCTGCATTTGAAAGTTAGGTATTTCTTTCATACCAAGTGGTTTAAATAAATGCTCATTAGCAAATGCTCGAGCACTCTTGCCTGTGCTTCGAGTAAGAATAGCTGAAAGTAAATGTGCTCCAGCAGTAGAATATTTAAAAGTACCTAAATCCCCTTTATCCCCCATAATATCAAGAATATACTTAACCCAATCCTGTTGCTGGCATAGCACATCAAGCGGCTCATGCCAGTCCTCAAACGGATAGGGTACTGTCATTGTGAGAAGATGACGAATCGTAATCTGGTGTTTATACTGATCAACAGCATTATATTCAGGGAAAAAATCTAGCACCTTTTGTTCAACGCTTTGAATATATCCAGCTTCAATCGCAATACCAATCAGTGCAGATATGACGCTTTTCGTAACAGATGCCACATGCTGGGCATCATCTGGTCCTTTATCATTAAAATACTTTTCATAGGCTAAATAGCCATCTCTAACAATTACAATACCATTTATATTGCTATAGTACTCTTTTATTGTCGACTCAAGCTTCGAAAGCTTTTCACTGTTCATTTTTACGATTTCTAGCTCAATTTCTAGCCAATTAATAGTTTTTTGCATAGTGACCTCCAATTATTTTTTCTTTATAGGAAAATACACCTCTGTCACATAATTCTCAGGTTTCTTTGTTTGATTTGGGTCTGTTATATATACTTCATATGGTGGCAGTATCAACTCATAGCCTTCAAGATCAATCCACTTTATCAAATTAGCATATACAGAAGTTAATTCTGGGTAAGCCCCCTTTAAGATTGATTTGGCACAAAGTCCGCCTGGCAAATTTCTTGCCCCATTTACAACTTCTTTAATCGGAATAGCAAACTCTGTATCATTGCCCGCAGGATTATAGTCAGGACTATGATAAATCGTCATTGGCTTACCCAGTAATGTAAGCTTCTCTGTCGCTATCTTTTCATAAAGCTCATTAAAATACCTGCCATATCCGACTTCATAATCATCACTTCTCATCATTAGCCGCTTAAATAAGATGTTCATCGACTTTGTTTCTACAAGCTGTACTTCAATATCATCAAGATATGACATAATGGGTACGCCCTTTTCTAAATCTGAAATATCATGATTTAGTTGATGTAGAAGATATTCAAACGACTTTAGCTTTTCCTGTATTTCATGTTTTTTGCGATGAAGAGCAGTACAAAGCTTTTCTTCAGACTGATCCTCTT
Organism: Lysinibacillus sp. NPDC047702; assembly: GCF_050272555.1. Lineage (NCBI taxonomy): Bacteria > Bacillati > Bacillota > Bacilli > Caryophanales > Bacillaceae > Lysinibacillus > Lysinibacillus sp. NPDC047702. The sequence continues at coordinate 26,505 of NZ_JBNNMG010000029.1, forward strand.
CTAACTCCAAAATCGTTTTAATTTCTTCAAGCGAAAAATGATAGGATTTTAATCGGTTGATAAAAAGCATTCTTTTTAATTGCAAAATGGAATAATATCTATACCCATTTTCAGCATTAATCCCATCAGGTTTAATCAACCCAATCTCATCGTAATATCGAAGTGTTTTTGTAGAAACACCACATATTTTCGAAAATTCACCAATAGACAGCACAACATCACCTCACTCCATTCATTTATACACCTTCCCCTTAGGGCAAAGTCAATCAAGATTTATGTGTCTGGCAATGTTCTTCCTAATATAATCGTTCTATCCATTTTTTTAATAATTCTATCCATCACTTTGCTTTTTCTATCCAACATATTAGCTATTCTATCCAAAACAAAAGAAGCTCTCCTCATCGTTTTCAACGATCAAAGAGAGCTTCCTACTCTATATAAATTCGGGGGAATTTTTACTAGCTTTCAAGTGTAATGTTCGGTTTCCAATCAAACATTTTAGCACGAAAATTTATTATGGATATATATTGGGGATCTATATATCCATAGGGTAGCATTTAATAGGGTCTCTGACCTCCCTTATTAAATGTTTTGACAGATGGTTAATACTTGCTTTACAGCCTCTGCTGATTGATCGAGCGCTGTTTTTTCTTCATTTGTTAAGTGTAATTCAATGACAGATTCAATGCCATTGCCACCTAGTATTGTCGGTACCCCTAAAAATAAATTGGAGTACCCATACTCGCCTTCTAAAAGAGCAATTGACGGAATTATTTTACGTTGATCCTTCATAATGATTTCGACCATCTGTGCACATGCAGCAGCTGGTGCGTAATAAGCACTACCATTCCCTAACAACCCAACAATTTCTCCGCCACCTTTACGTGTACGTTCTACGATTTGCTGGAGTCTGTCTTGTGAAATTAGCTTTTCTAATGGAATACCACCAGCATAGGAATAGCGAATTAATGGCACCATTTCATCACCATGCCCACCTAATACGAAGCCTGAAACATCCTCTGGGGCAATGTGAAGCTCCTGTGCCACAAAAGTGTTAAATCGTGCTGTATCTAATACACCTGACTGACCGATGATTCGATTTTTGGGGAAGCCTGTTTCTTTATAACAGACATATGTCATCGCATCAACAGGGTTACTCAATACAAGAACGATACTGTTAGGTGCAAAGTGCTTAATTTGTCTCGACACTTGTTGAATAATTTTTGCATTTGTTGTGACTAAATCATCACGACTCATGCCTGGTTTACGTGGGATACCAGCTGTAATTATGACAATATCAGCGCCAGCAATATCCTCGTAATTGCTTGAACCTTTAATAGACACATTAAATTTTTCAATTGGTCCTGTTTGTAATAAATCCAATGCCTTACCCTTTGTTGGATTTTCTGCTTCAGGAATATCGAGCAGGACAACATCACCTAGTTCTTTCTGTGCTAAAAATAAACTTAATGTTGCGCCAGTATGACCAGCTCCGATAACAGCTATTTTACTTTTACGAAATGCCATTATGCTTCACCTCGATTTTCTGTTGCTACAGTATCTGTTGTTTTTTTAGCTCGTGCTGATGTAGATGCAGTTGCTGGGGCTGGTTTTTTCTTTGGAGCTTCTGGTCCCTTAATCATTTGAAAAACATCTTCATCAGGTCTTGGAATAACATGAGCACCTAATAACTCTCCAACGCGTTTTGCTGCCTCTTTGCCAGCTTCAACTGCTGCTTGTACAGAGCCGACATCACCCTTCACGACAATCGTAACAATTCCGCCATCAACAAATTCTTGCTTTACAATAGTGACATCAGAAGCCTTAATCATCGCATCAGCTGCCTCATAAGAACCAACTAATCCTTTTGTCTCAATCATTCCAATTGCACTACTCATTTCCCTCACCTCGCATCACTTCAGTGGAATCAATAATACCTATGACAACTGCATCGATTGGTAACGGATTTTCTTTCATAATATAGCGTGATGATCCACCACTTGTAATGAGCACATCATCACCAATCCCCGCTCCTATACGATCAGCTGCAACAATTTCTGTGCGAATCGGCTGTTGATTGGAGTCAATCGGTTGAATGATTAGAAGTTTTAAACCATTCAGCCCTTCCTCCTTGCGTGTTGCCCATACACTGCCTATCACTCTTCCCATTTGCATGAACTTCACCCTCTTTATGCTACACAGATTGTCTTATTACTCTGAACGAATCGTTAATGTTTTATTTAACTCTCGCAGCTTATCATAAGCCAATGCTGTCACAATGGTTTTCTTTGGTACAACAATTTCTCGCGCATCTATTTCTAACACTTCTATTTGCGAAAGTAGCTTTTTGTCAAAATGATAGACAGATGATTGCTCCACCTTCTGTACGACTGTAGACTGCTCTTTCACAGGTTTAGGTTGCTCATGTACTTGATGATGAACGATTTCAGCAAGTGTTCCTTGTTGAATTAAACCTGCATTTGCCTCATCTGTATCAATATGCATCTCTAATCGATAACGCTCTGATACTCGGATGGCCACATTCGATAAAATAATTGGGCGAATACCTTCTACCTTGATTTGTACAGCCTGTCCATCAACTACATTGAATCTCGCACTGTCCGTAGGGGACATATGAATATGAGCTTGTGCAATAATGAGACCTTCCTTTAACACAACACTCCCCTTTGGACCAATCAATGTAATTGGACTAGAGCCTTGGATATCACCTGAAATTCTTAATGGGGGCTTGATTCCTAATTTCATGGCATCTGTCCAGCTCACTTCCACTTGAGACAATGAACGAGCAGGACCAAGAATACGTACACGCTCAATCGATCCTTTTGGACCAGCAATTACCACTGTTTCCTCCGCAGCAAATTGCCCTGGCTGTGATAGTTCAAACTTTGGTGTCAGCTGATAATTCTCACCAAATAGCTGTTCCACTTCAGCTTGCGCAAGATGAACATGACGTGCGGATACACCAATAGGAATTTTACCGTCATGTGGAGGGGAAGATTGATTTTTTAAAACTTGTTGCAGAACTTCTTCCACAATTTTTTGTACTAAATTTTCTTGCATCTTTCCTCCTCCTTACGATGATACTTTTATTAATTTTCCCTGTGCTTGCTGTTCAATAAAACCTGCATTTGCTTCATCCGTATCAATATGCATTTCAAGACTAAAGTCATTGGAAACACGTACAACAACACCACGGAATGTAACAGGTCGATCACTTACTACTTCCACAGAAACTAATTCATTATTGTGTACTTCCAATGCTTTAGCATCTTCTTCTGTCATATGAATATGTGCTTGTGCAATGATTACACCTTGTTGAATAACTAACTCATTATCTTGATGAATAATTTTAATGCCTGCTGAGTTGTCAATATCACCTGATTGTCTTAAAGGAGGTGTTACACCTAGCTTCATTGCATCTGTTCGGCTTACTTCCAATTGTGTTGCTGCTCTTACTGGACCCAATACGCGTACATTATGAATAATGCCTTTAGGTCCCTCAATCGAGACACGCTCTTTCGCAGCAAATTGCCCTGGCTGTGATAAGTCAAATTCCTTTGTTAGTGTCGCATTTGGACCAAAAAGTGCCTGTAAATCCGCTTCACTTAGATGGATATGACGAGCCGATATGGCCACTGGAAATGTTTTTGTCGCTGTAGTCACATTAGCCACCTCTATATTTCATGAATTGTTGTTTCTTTATGACAAGATGAGAGCTATCCTTTTGGGATCAGCTCCCATTACTGATAAAATTAAGCCTCAGCTTTTGGTAAAATCATTTCTAATTCGTGGTGTGGACGTGGGATTACATGTACTGATAGAAGCTCACCTACACGTTGAGCTGCTGCTGCACCTGCATCTGTTGCCGCTTTTACTGCACCTACATCTCCGCGTACAAGAACTGTCACGATACCACCACCAACATGTACTTTTCCTACTAAGTTAACGCTTGCTGCCTTTACCATTGCGTCTGCTGCTTCAATTGCTCCTACTAAACCTTTTGTTTCTACCATTCCTAATGCTGTACTCATTTGTCATTCCTCCAAATTATTTATTTTGTAATGTGATTTGTTTTAATACCTGATCGACAATTTGTTGAACCATTGTTGTATCGAGAGTAGGCTCTTGTGCTACAACCGACTCTACGACTGACTGTACTTCAAATTCTGGTTTTGGTACTTCTACATCCTTAATACCGTAAGCCATACGTTTAATATTAATTAGATGTCTTGCTGTAATGTTATCCGACGTGATATTACCGCCAAATGTACCACAGCCTAATGTAAATGATGGTGCTAATCCTGTTGTGCCACCTACCGCACCGATAGATGATAATGTATTGACTACAATACGTGAGACAGGTAATTCAACAGAGAATTGTTCAGCTAATGCTGCATTTTCAGTGTGAATTGAGCAAGAATGTCCACGTCCACCAATATTTAATAGGTCAATCATGACTTGCTTCGCTTCTGTACTGTTTTCTACTATATAGAGAGCAAAGATTGGTGATAGTTTTTCAAGCGAAAACGGAATATTTTTACCAATCATCGTTTCCAACCCAACAAGTACTTTTGTATCCTCTGGTACAATGATGCCAACTGAATCCGCTAAGCAAGTAGCTGATTTACCGACGATTTGTGGATTTACCTTTCCAGGAACAGGTGAAATCAATTTTTCCATTTTAACTTTTTCTTCAGCATTTAATAGATAGGCACCGTTTTTCTTTAATTCCGTCTGTACTTGTTCAGCAATCACCTTATCCACAATAATAGCCTGCTCTGTTGCACAAATTGTGCCATTATCAAATGACTTACTTTGCACAAGTTGTCGCACAGATTTTTGAATGTTCGCAGATTTTTCAATATATGCTGGAACATTTCCTGGTCCTACCCCATAAGCAGGTTTTCCTGAACTATAGGCTGCTTTTACTAATGCTCCGCCACCAGTCGCTAGAATTAAGTGAATATCTGGATGCTTCATTAGCTGCTGCGTAGCCTCCATTGAAGACATTGTTAAGCATTGCAACAAGCCTTCTGGTGCCCCTGCCTTTTCCGCAGCTACTCGACAAACATCTAACGCCTCTTTTGTACATTTCACAGCATATGGATGTGGACTAAGCACTAAACCATTTCTTGTTTTTAATGAAATTAGCGTTTTAAAGATGGCTGTAGACGTTGGATTTGTCGTTGGCACAATACCTGCAATCACTCCAAAGGGACTAGCAATCTCTGCAACCTTCTTCATACGGTCATAGCCTACGATACCAACTGTTTTTAATTCTTTAATATCCTCGTAGACATCTCTTGAAGCCACTTCATTTTTCATCTTTTTATGATTTGGGATACCCATCCCTGTTTCTTGTACAGCCATTTTAGCTAAGCGATCCGCTTCTTTAAATGCTGCATCTGCAACAGCCTTGACAATACTATCTACTTGCTGCTGAGAAAATTGCATATAGGCAGCTTGAGCTGTATTGGCATGTTTAACAGCATCTCTCATTTCCTGAATTGCTAATAAATCTTTATCTAATGTAGACATAGAGCAGCCTCCTTTCTAAATCACTGGGTTTCTTGCTAAAATTTCAATGGCTTCTCTAAAAGCATTAGCTGCTGCTTCACAAGAAGATTGACTTCCACTTAATAAGCCACCACCAAAATTGGTTTCAGATGGAGGACCAAAGAAAACCTTTAGTTCAACATCTGCTGCCTTTAGGGCTGCATCTAAACCAACTACAGCTTCAAGTGGTGGTGCAATTAAGTATGCAAGTGCTGTACCCGCCTTTACATTTGCTAGCTCAGCAAGATAGGTGCCACAGCTAGCTACGGTATGAGCAAAAAGAGCATGATTTTCATTGTGATTAATGGCTTCAAAATACGTATCAAATTGTATTTTCTGTTGAATAGCATCCAAGCCACTACGAATTTCATCAGGTGAGCTTCCAGCAATAATACCTATGACTTCACCTGACAATGGCCCAGATGAATGGGCTGCACCTGCATAAAAGCTTTTTGCATAGACAACCTCTACATCTGCTTTCTTTGTTGCCTCATCCAAGGCAACATAGCCAACATCGTCAATTGTTAATGTAACAAGCCCAATACTATGATGATTTGGCTTTAAATCTAACTGCTCTGCTAATTCACTATTCACTCTTGGAATTGTTTGCATCGCCAAAATTTGTGCCATTATTTTTTGAGGTATCATCTTTTGGCCCCCTAACCTTCTTTAGCGACAAGGTCTACGCCACTTGCCTGGTATTGCAGGATTTTTTGTACCACTGTACCTAGATACGCTCCAGCCTCTAATGGCGGAATGCCACCTTTATGAATGTTTGAAATTACCATTCGCTCAGCCTCCACTGTGCCAATCCTCGGCTTATAGCATAAATAAGCACTCATCGATTCAGCTGATACAAGCCCTGGACGCTCACCAATTAAATAAACGATGACCTCTGGCTGTAAAATCTCACCAATCTCATCCATTAGTGCCACGCGCCCTTTATCAATATAGAATGTCGTACCAATTTCAATATTTAAATTGCTAAGACTTTGCTGTAGCGCTAAATAAACATCCTGCACATTTTCTTCAATCGCACTTGCACTTAAACCATTTGATATAATAATTTGAACCTTTGGGTTTTGTTTGCATTTGGATTGAATCAATGCTTTTCCTTCATCAGATAAACGGCGACCTAAATCTGGTCTTGTAATATATTCTTCCTTATCTGTTACCTTCGTTGTCACTTGAAAGACATTCAGCTTTTGTAAAAGTCCCTCAGTCACCTCACCATATACTGCATCAACTGCTGCTGCGTGATCGAGTCGAAATTTTAACCATGTTTTTGTCTTAGGTCTTGTTCCAGCTCTGCCTACACCAATTCTTGCAGGTGTATGTTGTTTAGCTGCCTGTACACTTTCAGATACTTCATCATCTTCAAAATGAAAGGGTTGAATTGGTGCTTCGTTAAAAGCAGGCTCATTGTAAATTACCTTGTCATGAGAATTCTCTTGTTGAAACGATTCATGATGATAAAGCTTAATTAATGGTTCATTTGATTGGATTGGACTTGGCACTTCAGCTGATTGGTTTGTTGCTGTATCATAAAATTTTATAAGTGTTTCCTTTGGTTCCTCAGCTTCTACAGCTATCTGTTTTGTAGATTTATCTGACACATTATTCCCCAGCTTTTCTACCACAAGCTGTGTGATCATTGATATTAATTGTTCATTCAATGGACTCACCTACCTTTCAAATAAAGATAAATCGCCAGCTCTTGCTGAAAGACGACCATTTTCATAAATGCCCATTTTCTCAAGCCATGCTAAATATTCAGGTGCTGGTTTTTTGCCAAATGTTTGAAGTAATGTAGCAACATCATGGAAACTCATAGACTGATAGTTCAGCATGACATCATCGCCCATAGGTGCAGCAATAATAAAATTGACACCAGCCGCTGTTAGTAAGACACTTAAATCCTCAACATCATTTTGATCTGCCTTAATATGGTTTGTGTAACAAATATCAACACCCATTGGGATGCCGTGCATTTTGCCCATAAAGTGGTCTTCTAAACCAGCACGGATAACCTGTTTGTTATTGTATAAATATTCAGGTCCAATAAAACCAACAACCGTGTTAACGATGTAAGGATTAAAATGTCTTGCAAATCCATAGTTACGTGATTCAAGCGTTACTTGGTCAATTCCCATATGTGCCTCTGCTGAAAGCTCTGAGCCTTGTCCCGTTTCAAAATAAAATAAATTCGGACCAGTACCAGTACCCTGCTTCTTCACAAGCTCCTCTGCTTCCCTAATTAAGTCAGCAGAAATACCGAAGGAACGATTGGCAATTTCTGTTCCAGCAATACTTTGGAAAATCATATCCGCTGGTGCCCCTTGTTTAATAGCCTTCATTTGTGTTGTGATATGTGCCAACACACAGTTTTGCGTAGGAATCGACCAATCATTGATAAATTCTTTCGTAGCAGTTAATACTTTTTTGACACTTTCAACAGAATCATCCACTGGATTAATGCCGATAACAGCATCCCCAATACCATAGGACAGACCTTCTTTTAGGGATGCAATAATGCCATCTATATTGTCTGTTGGATGGTTAGGCTGCAATCGAGATGAAAGGGTACCCTTTTGCCCAATCGTAATATTACACGTCGACAGTATTTCTACTTTATTAGCTGCATGGACTAAATCTAAATTGGACATAAGCTTTGTGACAGCAGCAATAATTTCAGAATTCATGCCTTTACTTAAACGCTTTAACTCACGATCACCGGTATCATTCGATAAAATATATTCGCGTAGCTGCTCGATGCTCCAGTTTTTGATTTCTCCATATATTTGCTCATTTATGTCGCCCTCAATAATACGTGAAACCTCATCATTTTCTTGCGGCACTAATGGATTTTCTCGGATATCCTTTACTAAAAGCTCACTTAGCACAGCCTTTGCTGCGATACGTTGTTGCACGGTTTCAGCTGCGATACCAGCCAGCTGATCTCCTGATTTTTCTTCATTGGCCTTGGCCATGACATCTTTTAAAGATTTGAAATTATATTTTTCTCCACCAAATATCACCGATAGATTCACATTCATCCTCCTTACTTTGAGTGAAAGGCAAGAGTTTTCACAACAACAGGAACAACGCCAGATGGCAGAACCTCTCCAATGTCGATGTAATCACCAGTCTCCACTTTGATTTGATCGATGCAAATGATTGGAACCGTTGGATTAATTGCCTGGATGGTTTGCCCAATAATCTTTGCATAATCTGATTGAATGACTATGATAATTGGTATTTCTTTGGAGCATCTTGTTGCCAAGTGCTGTAAAATAGCCTCACATAATGCATGTACATCATGAAAGCTTAAATACGGTAATTCGCTAAAATAGAGCGCAAATGGTGTGCGATTGCCCTGTGTGGAAAATAAGGCATCTGCTCTTTCCACTGCCATTTTCAACGTATCTTCAAATGCTTTTGCAGCTGTATTCATATGGCAATTGAATACTGGTACATTTTTCAGAGGTAGTACATCTTCATCCACTTGAATGGTTGCCCCGCTAATTTCTGTTGTTTGCATACCTGCACCCGTTACCGTTGCTCGAGCAGTTTCTTCAGGCTGCAGCCATAAAAATGATTGTAGCTGCTCATGCTGTACTAACATTTTCGCTAATTTTTCGCCGATATCATCATACTGGCGTTGTGTACAATCATTTTCATAAATACAGGAAGCCACGCCGCCAGAAAAGACAATAGCATCAACTGGCTTAATCCAATTAGGTAAATGGCCTAACAGTAATGGGTGGTGCTCATCTGTTAATTGACCATTTAGCGTTTTTACTAATGTACTTACCATTTCTTGAATAAGCTGTGTCACACGAATATCACTAGATGAATCACCAAGCTGTAATGGGTGTGACCACTTTTCCATCAGCCTCTTAATCGGTGGCGAAATTGATTGAACCTTACCATTATGAAATTCTATGAGTCTGCCACCAACATGAAGTGTGCATGTACCAATAACTTCACCAAACTGCATAACCGCAATATTCGCAGTACCGCCACCAATATCAATATTTGCAATGACTTTCGCAGTATTTTTTGATTGTTGCACTGTGCCTGCACCTTTAGCGGCAATAATTCCTTCCAAATCAGGACCTGCTGTTGCCACTAAAAAATGACCAGCGGAATCCGAAATTGCGTGAATAACCTCACTGGCATTTTCCTTCGTAGCAGATTCACCTGTAATAATAATGGCACCTGTAGAGATTTCTGCTGGTGAGATTTGAGCGAGCTGATATTGCTGAAAAATAAATTGTTCAATCTTTTCCATATCTATCATTTCATGATTGATAAATGGTGTTTTTATAATAGGACTTTGATGTAACACTGTTTTTTCAATAATTTCTATTCGTGGTACATGTGTTATCCCCGCAACATTTTTCAACAGAAAGCTACTAACAACCATTTTTGTTGTACTAGTACCAATATCAATGCCTGCACTATAAATTTTTTCTGTCTTCAACTTACTCCTCCCTCTTGCCGCTAAGGGCTATACATGAGATAAGGACTATCACGATCCTTGACAAATTGACGAATTTCTTCGTCAGTATTGAGCTGAATAAGTGGTGCAATCAACTCAATACCAAGATTTTGCCATGAAGAGGTTTTGACAATAGGACCATGTGTCATGACATTTTGTAATAATGCTGTTGCTCTATCAATATCTGCAAGTGGTGCATCAATTTTCGTAATCACTCCAATTTGAATCTTTGGAATGCCTAAGCTAAATTGTGGAGGGAAAACACTCCTTGATGACGTGGCATCCTGCAGATAAATCACATGTGTTACTTCAAGTGATGTGGCCATAATGTTTCTGTAATACATCGGATTTTCAATATATTCTCCGGGTGTATCTACAATCCAGTCATCAAAAACGAGTGCCTGTGTTTTTTGGGCTTGTCTGTCTTTCCCTAATAATGCATTCATTAGTGTTGACTTACCGGTTTGCACACCACCTATTATCATTACTCGATTTTTCATATGGCAGCACATCCTATGACTTCGTTATTTTTGATGGTGTATACCCCAGCTTCTCTGATAAAAAACGATTAATTTCTAACATCGCCATTTCCACCTCAGAGACACTACCAACAATCACCAGGCTGCCTGTAAAGCGATCTAAAAAACCTAGTTTTACATTGGCTGATTTTGTGGCTAAATCACCAGCAATAATCACTGTTTCACTAGGTGTACATGTCATAATGCCAAGTGCACCTGCTTCTTGAATACCAAGCTTTTGAAACATATCAGGATCTGGATTTGCGATAAGATGACTTAATGTTAGTTGCTTACCAGGCACAAACTCCTGTATAAACCGCTTTTTTTCTTCACTCACACGTCATCACCTCTTTCTTCAAATTATTAAGACTTAGTGTCTGTTAGGTATTCTCCTTCTTTGATAATGCCTGCCTCGCGATCTTCCTGCTCCAATCTTAAAGCTGTTGGTACAGATAATTTATAGGCTAGAATAATCGCAATCACACCAGCTAAAAACTTCCCTGCAATAACAGGTAAAATAATAGTTGGCTGGAAGTTAGCCGTAAACGATAAATGATCTCCAAGTAAAAATGCTGAACAAACCCCAAAGGCAATATTAATGACTTTATCTTTTGGAGGCATATGACGAATCAGTGTAAACATTGCCAAGATATTAGCAATTGTTGCTAAAATCCCTGCGCTTCCTACTGATGATAAACCTAATTTTTTCCCTGCCGCTTCTAAAGGTTTAGATGCATATTTTCTGATCAAGTACACCATCGGGAATGCACCCGCTAGCATAATACCGATATACCCAGCTGTTTCTAACGCTCGGAATTGATCGATCTCATCTGCCATAATCGGATCAAAGCCCCATGCTCCAAAAACCTTTGTAAAGATTCCTGTGAAAATTTCTACAATAGAGAACACAAGTACAAGCTTGATACCAGCATCCATAACGCGACCAAAAATCATAAAGCCCTTGATCATGCCATTTGGAATTAACTTTAGTCCTAATGCAATTAAGATAACGAAAATAAATAAAGGCAATAAATTGATTAATATTTGTAATACAGAAATAGCAAATACATATGTTGGTGCCTCTGTTGTACTAATTACTTCACGAACCTCTGTATTAAACAGCACAATCATGATGGAAGAAATAAACGCGCCAATCGGAATTGTTAAAACGCCAGCCATAATACCTAACGCCATATATTTATGATCACGTTTATCTAACATCGCAAGTCCCATCGGAATTGAGAATACAATGGTTGCTCCTGACATAAATCCAACAACTAGAGCCATTACCCATCCCTCGTATGACTCTTTTAAAGCATTGGCTAATTGATAGCCGCCCATGTCTGAAGCTAGAATGGTTGTTGCTGCAATTGCAGGATCAGCACCAATCAATTCAAAAATCGGACTAATAAAATGACTAATAAACCATGTTAAGTAAGGTATAGCTGCCATGATTCCTGCCGCTGGTACGAAAATATGACCAACTGTATGGATACCATTCATAAATTCCTTACCAATCCCATACTCTGCATCTCGAATTGCTCCGATTGCCCCTAAAACAGCACAAATCATAATAATATAAACGATGATCGTTCCTATCATTGCCATCCTACTCATCACCCCTTTGATTTTGATAAATTTATATAAAAAAAGACGCCTTAAAGAAGAAATCTCTTTAAAGCGTCTTTGCTTCAACTATTTACTTGTAAGGTATTAATAATTCGTTTCGCGATTGTCACCATTTCCTGCTGAGTCTGCATACTTTCATTTCGAATTTTTTTATACGCCTCGTCCTCGCTAAGTTTTTCTGACTGCATCAGTAAACCTTTTGCACGTTCGATGATTTTGCGTTTTTCTAATTCAGTTTGTTTATGCAGTAATTCTCCGTTTAAACGGTTGAATTTATCAATTTGATGAAATGCCACCTCCAACGCTGGAAGGACATTTTTCTCAGAAAACGGTTTCATGACATATCCTAAAATATTGTCTTGCTTCATGTATAGAAGCAATTCTTTTTCACTATACGCTGATATAAATAGCACTGGTATACCCAATTGCTGTTCAATAATTTTGCTAGCCTTTAATCCGTCTAGCTTGGGCATTTTAATATCCATTAGGATTAACTGTGGCTCATGTGCAAAAGCCAGCTCAATTGCTGATTCTCCATTGTTTGCTTGTGCTACTACCTCGTAGCCATTATCTTCAAGCATAAATTTTAAATCAATGGCAATAAGTGACTCATCTTCGACAATCATTACTTTCCTAGTCATTTAGGATAAATACCTCCTCACTTACAGGAAACTGAATTTGAGTATGCGTACCTTCTTCACTAGGGATAATTGAAAATGTGCCAGCTAAATCGTATTCAACAAGTCTTGTAATAATCTCCATTCCAAACGATGCCTTCACTTCTTGCATCCCAACGCCGTTGTCAGAAATATGAAGTGAAATGACAGAAGTATCCTGTAAAAATTGAATGTCGATTGTACCTTCCTCACGACCAACAAAAGCATATTTTAATGCATTTTGCAGTAGCTCACAAATGATTAACGCAAGGGATACAGCCTTCTTTGAATGACAGAATAACTGAATGTCTTCATGATGGAAAACTAATTGAATAGATGGTGTATTGGATGTCCCCACCATCTTATGTCCAATTTTCTTAGATAACGCGATAACATCTACTTTCTCTTCCGCATTATCCTCATTCTCTAAAATCAGTTCATAGACAGATGAAATACTATATATTCGATTTAATGCCTCTTGAAAAGCACTTGCACTTGAAGCAGTCAAGTCATTTCGCATTTGCAAACGCAATAGGCTTGTAACTGTTTGTAAATTATTTTTTACACGATGATGAATTTCTCGTATTGCAAATGTTTTCATCATCAGTTCATTTTCTTTCAGCTTTAGCTCTGTCAGATCATGAATAATGAGAAGTGTTACTTTATCATTTTGACTGCGAATAGGAATTTTTTTCACAATGAAGGATTTACGATCAATCGTAATTTCTAAGAAAAAGACATCATCGCCTTTATCATACACCTCTTGTAAAAATGGCAAAATCTTATTCAATGCAACATTGTCAAAATGTTCTAACCCTGAAAGCTCTGAGATAAATCGATAGCCTGCAGGATTACTATAAATTACTTTGTTCTCATGATTAGTAAGAATAATAGATTCTACTAACAAATCAGAAACGACTGGTATTGGTTGAGAATTTGGTTCTACAATATGCTCAATTAAAGCAAAGGGCATATTTTGAAAATCATCTTTTGGTGTTGTTTTCATCTCCACCTTTTTTTCTTGAATCAACACGGCAATAACCTGCTGCTCGTTATTAAAGAGTGGAACAACATTTTGTTCAACTGTTATACCTTCTTGTGTGACAGCTCTAGAAATGGATGATTTTTCTTTATTTTTAAAAGCAGCAAATACTGCTGGTTCAAAACTCTCAAAAACAAATTTCCCAATAACAGACTTTTCGTATACACGTCTTTCTTTTTTCGGGAATGCTTCTGCTACAACAATTGCATGTGGTAGATTTTCCATCATACAATCTATGAACATATAGCAATCTGTCAACTCTGCATAATACGATAGTGTCGTTTCTATTTCCAGTAACTTTTCAATATCTGTTGAAGATAAGCTTGTATATTGACTACACAATGATTGAATGTTCGACAGGTTCAACACCCCTATCATAGAATAATCAAACTTGAAAATGACTATTCTTAAAATTTCTTGTCATCATTATAAACCTTTTGCAAAATTATTTTCAACAAAAAAAATAATTTATTTTAATAATTTTCGTTGCATTACAAAGAACTATATAGCTTAAAAGAGAAATATTCAACACTTTTTTCAATTCTATCTGCATTTCATGTCAATTTTACTATTTCAATATAACAAAAAGCAGGCCTGCACCTAAGGCAAACCCGCTTTTTTTTATTTTATTTCTGGTGTAACAGCTAAGATATTTTCAAACGTTTTACGCTGAGATACCTCTTGTTCATTTAACAAAATATGGATATCCCCATGATCGTTTGAAGTACGAATTAAGCGCCCCATTCCTTGTTGCAGACGCAATTGCATAAATGGTAATTCTACCTCTTCATACGGATTTTCTGCAAACGTACGTTTTGCATCAAATAACGGATCATGCGGTGGGAAAGGCAAGTCATAAATAATGACACGTGTTAATGCCTCCTCTGGCAAATCTAGTCCCTCCCATAAATGATAGGAGCATAATGTTTTAATGGTACCCTCTTGAAAATCACGAACAATGGCAGAAAGCTCACGATCTCCTTCAAAGGCCATATACATCCGTTCCATAAGTGGTAATTCAGCTTTAAAATCTACCATGGCTTGCTTGGATTTAAATAAAATTAGCGTTTTTTCTCCATCACGTAAAAGCTGTTGAACACGCGATGTCTTCTCCTTTTGGGATAGCTCATGTAAATAAATTCGCATCACTTCTTCATAATCAAAAGGCGATGGAACAGAAAATGATTGATAGTCTCGAATTCCTAGACTATAGGAAATATATGAGAAGTCCTTATTAACAGACAATGTTGCTGATGAAAATACAATCGGAAGTTTTTTAGAGAATAATTTTTCTGCTAAAACTTCTGTTATAAGTCGTGGCATGATAACGAGTGTTTCTTCCCCGTCTGTTTCCTCTAACCAATCAACAGCATCTCCCTGTGCTATGAAAATACGTAAGGATGCTTGGTATTGCTCTAGGTATTCCTCAGCCATATTCAATTCGTATTCGGGAATCATATACATTTCAGATTCAAAGACGAATTCCTCAAGTAATATTTCTACATCGTCAACCAATTGTTTTCCATACTTTAATAGTGTTGTCGATTTATTGATACGTTTACGCTCCTCCTTCGAAGCAACTAAATCATCACGCAGCTGATCGAAAAATAGCTCATGGTCATCTTGTAATTTTTCCATGGCATACAATGTCCGCTCTCTCACACCATCTACCATTAAACGTTCTAAAAGCTTAACAATTGTTGTCGCCTGCACTTTATAGGTCATTGCTTTTTGAGCAGCATATTCTAATAGGTGACCCTCATCTAGCACAATCATAGATACTTCTGGTAATAGTGCCAATTGCCCTTCACGCTCACGGGATTCCTTAGTTGCCAAATGCTCCATCAGGAAATCTTGTGAACAAATAATAAGATCCGTGGATTTACGATAATGTGCACGATGTAATGTTTGACCACATCTATTACGTTGATCACATACTGAACACTGCATAATGGCATTATAGTTCACCTTTTGCCAGTCTTCATCACTGACTGTCGGATAATCACTACGTTCTCCATAGGGCTGAATGGCAATCATTGATCCTTGTGCATATACACCGTCAGGTATAGAAAACGCAACATCATCAATCCATTCATCAGTCTCTACTTTTTCAGCCTCTTCAAAGCGCTTTAAGCATAAATATTGATCTCTTGATTTTGCTAAGCGTACATCAATGTCAAGCCCTAATGTTTTCTGTAATTTATAAATATCTCCGCCCTCTTTTACTAGCTGGTCGATTAATGTTTCATCCGCACAAGCAATAAGGGCTGGTTTACCTGTATAACGTGCATAGGATACAGCTGGCAGAAGATAAGCTATCGTTTTCCCAGTTCCTACACCCGCCTCAGCAAAAAGCACATTTTTTTCTTTTAGAGCCTGCTCTATTTGATAAGCCATAAAAATTTGCTCATCACGGCATTCAAAGCCTTTTTCAGGTAACTCATCATATAGGACATCGCCCATCCAGTCACCTAATGACTCAAAAAACGAGCGATCCTTTGTTAATACAAAAGGTAAAGATTTACGCAATTGACGTTCCCCCTCTAACTATCTGGTCCTATTATACGCGACGAAACGGAAGATAAGAAAAAAATCTTATCTTCCGTTATCAATGTTTAATCTCTTTTAGACTTTTGTCCCCAGAATTGATAATAATTCGTTTCAATAAAACCATTGAATAATTTACGTTTCTTCGTCGCTTGACGACCATATAATTCCTCAAAGTTTTTCATGGAGGACAACATATACACAGACCAAGTTGGATAGTTCTTCATGATTGTTCCCAAGTCCCGAATCACCTGCTCTACAACTTTAACATCACCAATACGTTCACCATATGGTGGATTACCAATCATGACGCCATCTGTTAGCTGTGTCGTAAAATCACGTGCTTGCATTTGCTTAAACGTAATCATCTCACCAAACCCAGCCTCTAGAGCATTCTCTTGCGCAATACTCACCATACGATGGTCAATATCAGACCCAAAAATTTCTAGTGGTTGATCATAATTTGCTAAATTATCTGCTTCGTCCCGTACTTCGTCCCAGATTTTCGCCTTCATCCACGGCCAAGCCTCTGAAATAAATTCACGGTTATAGCCCGGTGCAATATTTTGCCCAAGCATAGCAGCCTCTAGAGCAATTGTGCCCGAACCACAAAATGGATCTACGAACGGTCGATTCGGATTCCATTTTGAAATTTGCACAAGTGCAGCCGCTAGTGTTTCTTTTAATGGCGCCTCACCTTGTGCTTGTCGGTAGCCACGCTTATGTAGACCAGCGCCCGACGTGTCAATAGTAAGTGTAGCCATATCTTTTAAGATTGAAACTTCTATTTTATAGGTAGCGCCTGATTCGTCCAAAAACCCTAAACGTTTATAGTGCTGCTTCATACGCTCTACAATGGCTTTTTTTGTAATTGCCTGGCAATCTGGCACACTAAACAATTTTGATTTGACAGATTTCCCCGATACTGGAAAGGCTGCATCTACTGGTAGATATTTTTCCCAAGGTAAAGCCTTGACGCTTTCAAACAATTGCTCAAAAGATGAGGCTGGAAATTGGCCCACAACAATTTTTACACGATCTGCCACTCGCAGCCATAAGTTTGTTCGTGCAATGGCCGTTTCATCACCCTCAAAATAGACTTTTCCATTATCTACTGTTGTCTCATAGCCAAGTGAATTTACCTCTTGTGCTACAATTGCCTCTAAGCCCATCGCAGCCGTGGCTACTAATTTATAATTTGCCATATACTAATTCCTTCCTTGATGCTCAATTTCCCAATACTCCATAAATTCAATAAGCTCATTTAATGGTAATGGTTTACTGTAATAGTAGCCTTGAATAATATCACAGTTCATTTTACGTAGTATATCCACTTGTTGTGCCTGTTCTACACCTTCCGCAACAACTTTCATTTTTAGGCGGTGTGACATTTGGATAATCGCATCCACTACAGCCTGTTTTTCATCGAGCGAAGCAATATGTTGAATAAAGCTGCGATCAATTTTTAAACAATCAAGCGGGAATCGAACTAAATAACTCAAGGATGAATAGCCTGTTCCAAAATCGTCAATTGAAATTTTAAAACCCATTTTTTTGAGTCGCACTAGCTTACTAACTGTTTCGTTTGCACTGTTCATAACCGTACGTTCTGTCACTTCTATTTCAAAATTGTTAGCAGGCATATTGTAACGCTCTAATATCGCTTGAATTGATTCTAAAAAGTTTTGTTGTTTAAAGTGAATACTTGATATATTGATAGCAATAGGTGACTTGCGTCCATGCTGTTGCATTTCAATAACTGCCTCACAAGCTTTTTCTATAATGACTTCGCTTAATGGAATGATTAAACCTGTTTCCTCGGCATATGGAATAAATTCTGCTGGCGATACAAATCCCAATCTCTCATTATTCCATCGTACTAGTGCCTCTACGCCTTGAATCTCTTCATTTTTAACAGATATTTTCGGTTGAAAATGAAGGTCAAATTCACGATTTACAATAGCTCTTCGTAGTTCTGAATCCAATAATAACACGCGCTGAGAATCGGTTTGTAGTTCTTCAAAATAAAACGAATAGCCGTTAAGACCATTCTTTTTTGAATAGGTCATTGCCTTATCTGCACAATGGATTAATTGCTCTGTAGTTTCACCATCTGCTGGATACATACTTACGCCTACACTTGTAGAGATAAATACATTCCGACCATTTATATCTAATGGTTTTTCGATTATACCTATAATTTGCTCTGCAAATTTTGCTGCTTCTTTTACATTTTTTACATTTGTTAACGTAATAATAAACTCATCGCCACCATATCTCGCAATGATATCTTTATTTTTTAACAATGTTTTGATGCGCTTTGCCACTTCTACTAAAATCGTATCACCAACCGCATGGCCTAATGTATCATTTATTTGCTTAAATCTGTCTAAATCTAAAAAATAGACAGCATGCTGCACTGAATGAGATATAGTAGAAGTAGATTCTAGAAGACCATCCATTCTCTCAATATAAGCAAATCGATTGGACACTTCCGTTAATGAGTCTGTTAACAAACGTTTCTCAAGTTCATTCTCTACTATTTTTCTTTCAGATAAATCCGTGAAAATACCACAGTAATTCGTAATCTCACCCTTATCATTGGTTACACCAATAATTGTTAACCATTCTGGATATACATCTCCGGTTTTCCGACGGTTCCATATTTCTCCCTGCCAAATGCCATCTTCTCGTATCTTTTGCCACATCTCAAGATAAAATTTTAATTCATGTACCCCCGACTGTAACACAGCAGGCGTCTTTCCAATAACTTCATCTCGCTTATAGCCTGTTACGAATTCAAACGCAGGATTAACCATTTCAATTTTTTTATCTTTATCCGTAATCATTATGCCTTCAGATACATTTTCAAAGATTTTAGTAATTAAGGCAGTGGGATATTTGGAAATCGAATTTAGTTTCCCCAGACTATTCCAATTGTTCGCTCCGTTCATGTTTCCGCTCCATCCTATCTCTCTAAACTACCCTCATTATATAGAATAGCGCCTATGCGCCAGTCTACTAGTTTGTAGACAAATATATGTACATCGTTGCGATAACAGTTTCAGATGTTTTGCTTAGAAGCGTAGAGACAGAGGCATAACAGTGTGTTGCCTTATTCTTAAACATATATCGCGCATGTCTAGACATTTTTAACAAGTACCATGTTCTTAATTTATTACGCCCCAGCGTAATTGCATTCGGATTTTTTTGATCTCGCTCGAAAAGCTCCTCTTCAAAATCCGCGACATCTGTCAGGGGCTTTGTACCAACTTGAATTTGGTCACTCACTCGTGTGTTGTTGTTGTTGCTTCGCTTTCGCACAGTTAAAACCATGTTGCTGTCGCTTCGCTTTCGCACAGTTAAAACCATGTTGCTGTCGCTTCGCTTTCGCACAGTTAACATTGTTGCTGTCGCTTCGCTTTCGCACAGTAAACATTGTTGCTGTCGCTTCGCTTTCGCACAGTAAAGTCCAGCTGAAGCAAGATAAATTCAAAAGAAAAGCTCTCCACCAAATTGGAGAGCGCTTGTTATTTCATAGGTAAGCATCATAAATTCCATAAGCCATGTTTTGTTCCCGAGTACTCAAACAGTTTGCACCTCGTACGACCGGGTAGTAATCATCTATCTACAGAGCAAAACTCTGTCCCTCTATCCGTTCAATTTCTTCTAGAGAGTGCCCCTACCATAATTTGGGTTTCTCACTCGTGGGGTTTACCTCGTTCCACCTTGCAAGTTTCCAAGCAAGCTTCGTCACTGTGGCACTTTCAGGAAGTTTCAACCATATCAAGAAGACTTAGGTTTTCCTTCCGCCGTCAGCCTCTAACAGCTGCCTTACCTTATTTTTTCAGTAAGCACGAACACTACGGTCATCTCAGAGCCGTGTGAGCATGGACTTTCCTCTACGACGTCTAGCGCCGCAGCGATTACTCGAATTTCATGATGATACGAAAGATTATACTAGAGTTTTATAATAAATACAATGTAAATGATAAAAATTATTCGTATAACTTACTACCAAATACATGTTTTTCCAAATTTGAAAGACGTTTTAAAATATCAAAGTTTGTCGTACCAGCTGTCGACGCAACAGGTTGTCTCTTAGGAGTACTATCAATTTCTTCTCTAAGCTGTCTGTTTTCATCACGTAGTTGGGCCACCACTTTTTCAAACGTTTCATAATCTTGAATAATTTCATCAAGAAATGAATCGACTTCTTCTACATTGTAGCCTTTAAAATTTTTCTTAAATTCCTTTTCAAGGATCATTTTTGACGTTAATTTAATGTCCATTCACATCGCCCTTCCTCACACTACATACACGAAATCATTATAGCATACTTCACCACATTATATCGTCTGAAAACACCAATTGTAAGGCTAAACTTGTCGTTTCATGCGCTTACCCGGGAAATTATTTCTTATTTCCTAATCGGTATAATCTCTTTTCCCAAGAAATTTCCCATTTCTGTTTTTGTTCTACTCTCCATTGCTCATCCTTTTTTATTAATTGTATGCCTTCCTGCGTATAATAAAGGGCCTGTGCATAATCTTTTAGCTGATGCTCATAGATTATGGCTAGCTGTTCTAAAGCATGCAACTTTTTTCGTGAATCAATGAAATGAAGAGAAGCCACAAAGGCATCAATTGCATCGTTAAACTTTTTATTTCTTTTGTGCTGTAAGGCCAAATAATATTGTGCTTGACCTGCCTCAAGTGCATCAAATTGCGTAGTTACCTTTTCTAATATCCTCACACTTTGAGTGCTCTCCTTTAAATCTGCATACCATTTCCCAATATTGGTGAACGTATTAGCAGATTCTTCATTTGTCTCCTCAAACAACAAGTTTGTGGAGTGAGAATAGAGTGTAATTAGTGAAAGTAAATCCCATTCATTATGAAGCAGTACTTTCATCAGTGCGTCAGGCATACCACTTTTAATAGCATCTAAATAAATAATAGGTGCGAGATATCCTGGTATATCGGCAATGCGTGAAAAGCCAAGCTTCTCCTCTTCCACCGATTTTAACTTCATCCGTTCCATATCATTTTTCCATAAACGCTTTGAACTATGCAGCAAATCGATTTGTCGTTGTGAACGTAATTTAGGTAGTTCTTTTTGGTGGAGCGTCCAACGTGTTTCAAGTTGTGGCCAGTCAAAGCTTTTGCCATTGTAGGTGATGACTGTTGCAGTTTTTTGCCAAAGCTTTGACTCAAAAAGTAATGCTGCTTCGTGTGCTGGATCTGCAAGTAGATATTGCGTCAAAATAAAGCTTTCATCTGAAATCTCTAAAAAACCGAGAAGAAAAATTTGTGTACCTACTCCCTTTAAGCCTGTCGTCTCCGTATCGAAAAATAATACCTGTTCTTTGCTATCTAGTGCATAGGGATGCTCAAACTTTGCCTCTTGCCATTTGGCTAGTGCCTCGAAAAATGACTGCAACTTATAATGACCGTGTTGATAATGAAACGGATAATGCACCTGCCGTTTAAAAACAATACCAAAATCATTTTCTACAACAGTCAACCCAGCCCTTTCCCATCGCTCTGTATAGCTAGGGATTTCGGGCTTTTGATATGTGACAGGCTTCTCTTGTTTGACTGTTGTCGTAGTTTTTTTACCAAGCATTTTTTTCATTTGTAGGATTTTGTTTTCGTATGACATATATTTCACTCATTTTCTGCCTATAAATTGTAATATCAATACTATTGCAACAACTTTTGATTAGAAATTGCCGGTGGATTTCATTACCATATATTCCTAAATTAATGATTAAATTATTGTATTTTATAGTAACACACAATTTCAAAGGACTCTAGTTATGGATGTGTGGTTTAGCAACAATGAACATAGAAAAGGAAGAAATCAATGGAATTCTAGCTGAATTTCAGTTTGAAGATAAGGCGCGTAAATGTGGTGTACCAACGCTTCTAAATTACTTAGTTGGCGCAGTTGCATTCGAATGGAAAAGCTTGCGTTACGCTTCCGATATAGCAACAGAGAAAGGCTTGAAACCAGTAGATTATTCTACGCTTTCCAAACGTTTAGGTGAACTGAACTATCTAATCGTCAAACGTATTTTTGAGTTGATTGTCAGCCGATTAAACCGAGCAGCGAGACGTAAACTGAAAAAAGAGTTATTGGCGATTGATTCCACAACAATCACGGTCGGGAAAAATCGCTTGCCACGGGCGCTTTATCATGGTGAACGTTCCGGTATTAAACTGCACGTTAGCTTTACAAATAGCACAGGGGTGCCCCTTCAAATCGTTAGAGAAACTGGTTGCTTTCTTTTTGAATGTGGTGGTTAGAGCGACCAAACTGACGGGTAGAGAGGCTGAAGTGGCAGATAGCGAAGAAATTCCTTAATCTTGTGTAAAAGTAAATTCCCAGAGCTTTGTAAAGTACTTGGCTTGAATAACAGTTGAATAGAAGGTAATTTCTATTCAACTGTATCTTTGAGAAGAATTAAATTTCTTGAATCATCTCAACACGATTTCCAAATGGGTCTCTAAATTCAAAACGTTCAAAATGAGGAATAGGGACTGACTCAAGTATTTCAATATGTTGTTCGGTTAATACCTTTTTCCAGTGCTCTATATTTTCAACTTGATAGGCAATATGCGCCTTTGTCGTTAATCTATTGAAGCCATCCTCTGTTCCTACATGTATCTCTTTATTGCCAAGCTGTAACCAAAAACCGCCTCGACCTTTAAGCGAGTCGGGCTTTTCAATTTCATTTAGTCCTAAGACCTGACAGTAAAATTGCTTCCCTTTTTCTTCCTCACCTTTTGGAATTGTTATTTGAACGTGATGCAGGCATATAACCATTTTTATCCTCCTTTAATTCATAATCGATATTTACTTCTAGGATAATAGTGCCGAATCCTTTAATTTGTCGAAGGAAGCCTTTATAAAATCAGCTAGGAAGGATAAGGAAATAGGTCAATAGCTGATGGTATTTTCAGAACTGTTAATGAAATAATAATAGTTAGAAGTAAATGTATAAAATAATTATTTGTTATTTCTTTATGTTGAGTATATGGTAATATTGTATATGTATTTTTTGTAAAAGGAGGAAGAGAATTGTCTAAAAAAACATCTTTTTTGTTTTTAATTTTGACAACCATTTTATTAACAGCTTGTAGTGGGGGAAGAGATACTTCATCTGTTGAAACTGCAATAATTGGTCATTGGGTAAGTGAGTCTGAAGACCCGAAGTTTGAAGATACACATTATTACATTGGCAAAGATAAGGTTACAACGGTTGACCAAGGCACAAAAACTATATCGGACTATAAAATATCTTCAGCTAATGAAAAGAAAAAATGGATTGAAATAATTGTAGAGGGAAAACAAAATTCTGGTAGTTTAGTGAGAAGGTTAGAGTTTACAAATGATGAAATGACAGAATTAGTAAATCCATTTAAGATGAGTGATCTCATTGTATCTTCGGATAGAGCAGATAGTAAAGAAAGTCAAGAATTATTAAATTTCGCCGAAAATTTATTAGGTGATACTGAATTTACATCTACATGGAAGTACATAGATGATTTAACAGAGCCCAAATAATAAGGACATAAATAATTTAGATGGAGAGTAGTTGGAGAAATCCTTCTACTTTTTTATATTAGATAGAAGAAATATGTAATTACTGAGGGATTTCCTTATAAGGAATATCCACCTTTCTTTTTACTTTAAGAATTAGTTACTGTTGCACTAAACCAGATTGAAATGTTAACAAAAATAATAATTAATAGAAGTGTGTAAATTAAATACTTATCATTTTTATTCTTCTCTGTTTTAAAGAATAAAATTTTAATTAGAATCAACACAAATGCAAGACCGCTAAGTATTTTTGCAAGTAGGAAAGCCGACACCTTTGTTTTTCTCTCCTTTAATTAACATTGTGAATCTGTCCAGAATGGTGTATCAAAAGACCATCTTATTAAAACTCCACATCCAATTTACACTAGCAACTGTTAACGCACCCGCTCCTATACAAATTAAGCCTGCAGCAATTCCAACAGTAAGACCCACAGGAGGAATAAAATAAGCCGTTATGCCGTTTCAATTGTAGTAACCCCTGCTCCAATTGTCAGAAGACCTATATACATAATATTCAATATTTTATTAAAATTCAATATTTATAATATCGATAGGTAATTATTTTGTTTTATGTGAATTTTTCTATACGCTTGGCACGGCTCAAAAACAAACAAAAGAACGCTAGGCAATTGAATCCTTTTTTCGCTGGATTAATCAGACTTAAATGTACCTGCGTTAGTTGGCACGACGAAAAATGCGGTATTTAATCAGCTTTTTGCGGCCTTAATTGTTTATATGTTACTAAAGTTTTTGCATACCGAAGGACACAAGAAAAACAACTGTAAACACTTACCCTTCGTTGGTTTTAAACGCCAGCTTCTTTGCGCTACCCTGCCTGTTGAGTGGTGCATCGGTCTCAAAGAGATACTCGCATTTCATCAGGAACTTTATCAAGTAAATGCTGGATGAATTTGGTTAATCAACATGTGTGAAATAGAAAAGTTACTTTCGGCTTCATTGCAAAATAACATATAATTATGATAGCATTCAAATTATGGAATGTATTTTATATATTTTTTTTACACAATCCAACAGTCCATATTAAAAATATTTATTATGATTGGAAAGTGATTGAAATGTTAAAAGTGAATCGAGAGGATAAGAGTCCTATATGGCAGCAATTGCTTGACCAAGCTATTCATAATATTACAACAGGGAAATGGCCACCAGGGGAGCTACTTCCCCCAACTAGAGAGCTCGCTTTATTAGTTGGTGTTTCGCGCTCAACCATCCAAATTGTATATGAGGAGTTATTCAGCCGTGGATATACTGTTACAAACTGGCGTGGTGGAACAAGAGTAAGTGAATGGGGCTATAAAGCTGGTTCACAGGAGGAATTTATGCACCAAGGACCTTCCACACCTGAATTACCCTACATAAGATCAGCTGTTGATCAATTGAACAATTGGTTTAGAGGTTCAGAACATCAGCATGTTGAAATTGATTTTTGCCCCCATGAGCCATATCTGGACGAGCATTTCCGAAAAATTTGGAGGCAATCTTTTTTACAGGCATCAGCCGTTGCAGATTTGGACACATGGGGATATGGCAATCCATATGGGTTTACACCCCTGCGTGAACAGATTCAACGTTATCTGACATTCGAAAGAGGAGTTCATGTAGATATTGATCAAATTATCTTAACTTCAGGTGCACAGCATAGTATCGATTTAATTGCTCAGGCACTTTTACATGAAGGTGAAACAGTATCTGTTGAAGATCCTGGATTTCCCGCAGCATGGATGACAATGAAATTTCGGCGTATGAATGTTGTTCCTGTTCCTGTTGATGAGTACGGTTTACAGGTTGATCACATTCATCCGCAATCAAAGCTTACTTTTGTTACCCCTTCCCATCAGTGTGCAGTCGGCGTTATTTTGTCAGAACCCCGCAGACAGCAATTGTTGCAAATGGCTGCTCAAAAGCAATTTTGGATTGTAGAAGATGATTATGATGGCGAATTTAGGTATCGTGGTGGTCCACTTCCAACTTTATTTAGTCAGCAGCCTCAACATACATTGTATATGATGAGTTTTTCCAAAATGGTGGCTCCTGGTATACGAATTTCAGCAGTTATTGGTCCAAAAGACGCCATTCGCCAGCTTGCGCAAGTACAAGCATTGACCTACCGCCATCTTCCAATTATGGAACAACTAACGCTTTCCCATTTTATTGATCACGGTCATTTTATGCGTCATATGAGAAGAGTTAGAAATGTCTATCGCCGTAGACATGAGGCTATGACAAAGGCCATTATGGCAACAGGTTTAGGTAAACATTTTAAATTAAGCGGTATTGAAACGGGCCTTCATATGCTTCTCGAGGCTGAGGAATCCTTTGAAGAAGAGGAACTGACGAATCTAGCGCTGAAACAAGGCGTTCGTGTCTATCCACTTAGTAAATATTGCTTAGAAAGTAATCGGAAAGGGTGGGTACTGGGATTTGCTAAAATAGATGAGGCGGCAATTGAAGAAGGGATTGGTCGTTTGGCAAAGCTATTATTATAATACTTGTTAACTCTACAACCAAAATGAAGGCAGCCATCTTACCTTATTTTAGATGGCTGCCTATATTAAGTCTCTTCTTATTTAGTTTGCTGCATGCTATTCATATTTTGTTGTTTCCTTAGTAGCTGACCATTTATCAATAAATGAGCACCTAAACCTGCAACGAGTCCCCAAAACGCTCCTCCCACTCCAAGTAATGTGACATTTGCAGCAGTAGCCAAAAAAGTAATTAGTGCTGTTTCACGTCCTTCTGGATTGATCAAAGCATTAGCAAGGCTGCTGCCTATTGTACCAAGCAATGCTAAGCCCGCTAATGTGGCAATGAATGTGGCAGGGAGAATTAAAAATAAAGCTGCCAATGTGACGCCAAAAATGCCGACAATAATATAAAAAATACCACAGATTATACCAGCAATATAACGTTTTTTTGAATCTTCATGGGCGTCTTTTCCTGTACAAATTGCAGCGGTAATAGCTGCAATATTAAAAGCGTGAGATCCAAATGGAGCTGTTAGAAGTGAGCCTAATCCTGTTATTATCAAAATTGGATTTGCGCTCGTTTTAAATCCATCATTTCGCAGTACTAGCATCCCTGGCATATATTGTCCAGTCAAAGTAATAATAAAAAGTGGTAGCGCAACGCCCAATAAGGCATGAAGCGAAAACTCTGGTGCAACAAATACAGGAGATGCAAGGGCTAATTTGATATTGCTAAAATCCACCTGCCCCATACCAATCAAATAAATTAGTCCAGTAAGCAGGATGCCTACAATTGCATATCTAGATGTAAATCGTCTTAAAATTATATACGTAGTAAATAGAATAACGACAAGCAAAGGATCAACTTTTGCTCCGCCAAAGGCTGAAATACCAAACTGTAGTAATATGCCAGCAAGAAGTCCCGAAGCAATGCCTGGTGGAATAAGCTGGACAAAGCGCTCAAACATTCCCGTTAATCCTAAAATAATAAATCCTATAGCAGAAATCATATATGCACCTATCGCTTCCGGATAGGGTGTAAGTGCTAATGCTGAAACAAGAAATGCCACACCAGGTGTTGACCACGCCGTAATAATGGGTTCACGGTAGCGATAACTTAACCATATGCCAGTTATCCCAACCCCGATTGATATTGACCATATCCAAGATGCAGTCATTTCTGGACTAAGACCAGCAACCTTAGCAGCCTGAAAGACAAGAATAAAAGTACCACCGTAGTTGACAATGACAGATATAAAAGCAGCTATTGCGGGTGATAGCAAATCATGAACACGCCATGAATTTTGTGTAACGTTCATAGACTTTTCCTCCTCTCCTAATCATCCTGTAACTTATTTTCATTCCAATAGTATTCATCTGGCAAATAGCGTTGTCCAAACACTTTGGTTCCCACTCTTATAATCGTAGCGCCCTCCTCAATGGCAACAGTGAAATCACCAGACATGCCCATTGATAAAATATCCATCTCGACACGAGGAATTTCTTTTGCTCGAATTTGAGTTTGCAGTTGCTTTAATAATTGGAAGCAATGCCTAGTTTCATTATTTGTGGCATTCAATTTTCCAATCGTCATTAGCCCCTTTATATTCAATGTTTCAAATTGGGATAATTGCTCAACTAGCTCCAATGCTAGTTCCGGTGATACACCAAATTTACTTGTTTCACGGGATGTATTCACCTGTACTAAAATATCCATCGTTTTATTCTCTTTCACAAGCTGATTATGTAATGCCTGTCCTAATTTCAAACGATCAACAGAATGAATCAACGTAACATACTTCACAACATATTTGACTTTATTCGTTTGCAAATGCCCGATAAAATGCCATTCTACTTGGTTATGTTGTTCCATAAGCGGAAATTTGTCTCGAAGTTCTTGTGCTTTATTTTCACCAAACAACATTTCCCCTGCCTCCATAGCAATCTTTAATTTTTCAAGGGGAACCGTTTTTGTTGCCAATAACAATTTGACATCTTCTTTCTTACGACCTGCAGCTTGGCAAGCTAATGCCATTTGCTTCCTCACTGTTGTCAGATTTTCTTCAACTAAATGAACCATCTTGTTTCCTCCCTTTGCTTTTATTTTGTAATGAATGCACTAAGCATACATTATTATGGATTGTATAAAAACATCCATAAATATATTTTCTAACAATCCATAAATCCTTTAAAAATACTTCTAATCAAAAATAGCCACTACCTCTAGTGCGATTAGGGGTAGTGGCTTTTTAGATTATATGGCTTTATTCATACCATGTTCTGCACTTATTGATCTCCATCTTTTTTTGAAATGCATCCTCTAAATCAATATCTAATTGATTGGCGAGATCGACTATATTGAAAATTACGTCATACATCTCCAAACCAATATTTTCTTTTATTAATCGGACCTTCTCCTCTGTTGGATGAAAGGAAATACTTAAAATTTCCTGAGCTAACTCGCCAACCTCAGTAACTAAATATAGCATTCTAGTTTGAATTGTATTGATCGTAAATCCTTTTTCTTCACTAAATTGTCTTACATACTTTTGCATATTTGAAATATCCATTTATTATTCTCCAAACTAGTTTATTAATGAAGTCCTTCATATAAAGGAAATTGAGATGTTATTTCTCTCACACTATCTAATATTTGATTTTTAACTACTGTGTCCTTAGGATTTTTCAGGGCAAGTGCAATTAATTGAGCAATTTCTTTCATTTCCTTTGGCCCTAATCCCCTAGTTGTGATTGCAGGGGTACCAAATCGAATACCACTTGTTACTAATGGATTGGCTGTATCATGAGGGATGGTATTTTTATTTGCTGTAATGCCCACTTCGTCAAGTATTGTTTCAGCTTCTTTACCAGTAAGCCCAATTGTACGCAAATCCAGTAAGATAATATGATTATCTGTTCCTCCTGAGACAACTGTTAATCCCTCACTCATAAATGTTTCAGCTAATACTTTGGCATTTTCCAGTACCTTCTCAATATATCCCTTAAAATCTGGATTTAGTGCCTCTCCCAGCGCAACTGCTTTTGCAGCAACGATATGCATAAGCGGACCACCCTGTAATCCAGGGAAAATCGCTTTATCAATTGCTTGTGCCCACGATTTACGGCACATAACAATACCCCCTCTTGGTCCACGTAACGTTTTATGGGTTGTCGTGGTCACAAAATGAGCATGTGGTAAAGGGTTAGGATGCAGACCAGCTGCAACAATCCCTGCAATATGTGCCATATCTACAAAAAATAGGGCTCCAACCTCGTTCGCAATTTCAGCGAATAACTCAAAGTCGATCATTCTTGGGTAGGCACTGGCACCAGCGACAATCATACGTGGTCTATGCTGATGAGCTAGCTTTCGGACATGATCAAAGTCAATTCTCCCCGTTTCTTTATCTACACCATATGGGACAAAATTATAGAATTTCCCTGAAAAATTCACGGGACTGCCATGTGTTAGATGCCCTCCATGCGATAAATTCATGCCTAAGATTGTATCTCCTGATTTAACAGAAGCAAAATAGACTGCCATATTGGCCTGTGCTCCAGAGTGCGGCTGTACATTCGCATGTTCAGCACCAAACAGTTCTTTAACACGCTGAATAGCACGCTCTTCAACAATATCTACGTGTTCACAGCCCCCATAAAATCTACGTCCTGGATACCCCTCTGCGTACTTATTGGTAAGTATTGTACCAGAAGCCTCCATAACCGCCTGACTTACAAAATTCTCTGAGGCAATCAACTCGATGTTATCACGTTGACGTGAAAGCTCTTGCTGGATGGCATTACTTATCGCTCTGTCTTGCTGCTCCAAATATCTCATATACAAAATCCTTTCTATTTGAAATTTTAATTTTCCATGCCTATTTATGTAGATACTTTTTAATAGACATTATGATATAAACTTTGTTTATTCAGTTTGGAACATTTCCCCTTCCTCAATCGGATTTTCTTTTGCGCTTATATGTTGAGGATCAATTCTGTAGACTTGTACAGAACCACCGAATACTGCAGATTGGTATTTCTCTACATGTTGTTTGGATAATGGACGTTTATAGTAACCAGGTACATATTTATCAATCATCTCTTGCAGCATATATGTAGCTTCATCTAAATTGACAACAGGCTTTGCCTCGCCAAAAACCATGACACTCATATAAGCAGTATCTGTTTTGGCTGGTACAGGATTAGTGATTGTTCCATATTCCTCACATACAGTAAAACAGACCTCCGAATTCTCTTGAACCACTTTATTTCGTCGCCCACCACCAGCACCATGAAAATAAATATTTCCATTTGACCAAACAAAATTCAGCGGAACTACATAAGGTTGTTGACCATCAACCATTCCAAGATGCCCAATACGAGCATGCTGCAAAAATGCATCAATCTTGTTCATATCTAATACTTCTCTAATTTTGTAGCGTACATCAATCATTGTTATCACTCCTAATCTTGTATTCTGTAAGTCTATCAGCCTTTGGATTGAATATAAATGTCCAAAAATATAGTAATGATGCAATCCATAACAGCTAATAATTAGTGCTAATCAAGTCACTTCGGAAGATAATTTGCACCTATTTTAAGTGCTAAATTGCACGATACAACCCTTTTTTCTTTTTCTAAATAGGAGTAATTTTCAACATTCTGGAAAGTGTGTATACTAAGAGAATTTCAACCTAATAAAGTCGAATTCCTGTACTCTAAGGAACTGACTTTTTAAATTTAGCTTGTTAAGCTAAATTCATAGTGTTGAAATACTATTATGTCAATGACATCAAGGTGACAAATTAAAAAGTATAGCCCTTTTTCAAAACGAGGGGTTGATCTCCGTTCCGACTG
>NZ_JBNNMG010000030.1:0-57260 GCF_050272555.1 Lysinibacillus sp. NPDC047702
AGCCAGGATCAAACTCTCCATAAAAGAAATTTGATTAGCTCAAATTGTTTTGCTGGCATCAATTTTGATGTCCAAAATTTTTGTTTTGTTCACCAGCAGAAGCTAGCTACTAAAAACTTGATTGATTACGTTTTGCTTGTTCAGTTTTCAAGGTTCATTGTGATTGCATCAACAGCAACCATTGTATTATAACATCTTTCTTTTTGTTGTCAAGCACTAAATTATTTTAATTTAGTTGTTCAAGAGACAACTCTCGAAATATATCATAATTAAATTCTAATGTCAACATTTATTTGAAATTTGCATTCTCAATGTCAACTCTTGCGTCGTCTTAGCGACAAGTAATAATTTATCATGATTCAAACAACTATGCAAGCATTTTTGAAATATTAATTCATATTTTTAAAATCTTTGATTTTACGAGCTATTTTACGTATTTTCTAGAGAGGTGAACTAATGTACGCTCGTGTTATACATGATTATTTGTTTAAATATACATTTCTTTTATATAAATCTCAACAAATAAAAATTAGAACTGGGCATATTTTAAATCAACTGTACATAAGGTTGAGCCTTATTTTTTAAAGTACTGCATAATTATTTTAATCGGTTTAGAAACAAAAACAGGAGCCACGGTACTTATTAAACCCCTTGACTCCTGCTATTTATGCGTGTCCTTTCTAATGAAGTCTATCATTTTAAAGGATAACGCCTTCTTATATATAATTATTTTGTAATATGACGCATAGTTGGGAATAATAGTACATCCCGAATTGAAGGTGAGTTTGTAAGGAGCATGATTAAACGATCGATACCAATACCTAAACCACCTGTTGGAGGCATGCCAAATTCTAATGCTTCAATGAAGTCATTATCCATCTCATGCGCTTCATCATTTCCTGCTGCCTTTTCAGCCATTTGTGCCTCGAAGCGCTCTCGTTGATCGATTGGATCGTTTAGCTCTGTGAAGGCATTCGCATGCTCACGGCGCACGATAAAGAGCTCAAAACGGTCTGTAAAACGCTCGTCCTCTGGGTTTTTCTTCGCTAGAGGAGAAATTTCTACCGGATGACCATAAACAAATGTTGGTTGTACAAGAGTTTCTTCAACCTTTTGCTCAAAGAACTCATTAATAATATGACCTACTTCATGAGCTTCTTTAACCTCAACTCCATGCTCTTTAGCAAGTGCTTGAGCTTGTTCTACAGTCATTGGTTGCCAGAAATCCACACCTGTCATTTCTTTTACGGCATCTACCATATGAACTCGTTTCCAACCCACAGTAAGGTTAATTTCATCTTCCCCATATTGAACTGTCGTTGTACCAAGAACTTCTTGTGCAACATGAGCAATCAGGTTTTCTGTTAAAGACATTATATCCTTATAATCAGCGTATGCTTCATATAACTCTATCATCGTAAATTCGGGATTATGACGAGTTGAAATTCCTTCATTACGGAAAACACGGCCAATTTCATATACTTTTTCTAGCCCACCAACGATTAAACGTTTTAAATGCAATTCAATTGCAATACGCATATATAATTCCATATCAAGCGCATTGTGGTGTGTAATAAACGGACGAGCCGCAGCACCACCAGCAATTGTATGAAGCATTGGTGTTTCTACTTCCAAGTATCCAGCATTATCTAAGTAATTGCGAATTGAACGAATGATTTTAGAACGAGCAATAAACGTTTTTTTACTATCTTCATTTGTCATTAAATCTAAATAACGTTGACGATAACGTTGCTCCACATCCTGTAAGCCATGAAATTTCTCTGGCATAGGGCGTAGGGCTTTTGTTAGAAATGTAAACTCCTCAGCCTTTACTGAAAGCTCTCCAACTTGCGTGCGGAATACATTTCCTCGAACTCCAACAATATCTCCGAGGTCAGCTTGTTTAAATAATTCATATGCTTCTTCGCCAACATGGTCTTGACGAACGTAAATTTGAATTTGACCACTTAAATCTTGAATATGTGCAAAGCCAGCTTTGCCTTTACCCCGTTTAGTCATAATGCGACCTGCAATAATTACTTCTTGTAGATGTTCTTCTAGCTGCTCTTTTGTTTGATCTGCAAATTGCTCACGTACTTCCGTTGATAAATGTGTACGCTCAAAACGACTTCCAAATGGATCTTGGCCGTTCTCTTGGATAGCCGTCATTTTTTGGCGTCTCACCAAAAGCTGATCATTTAACTCTTCTATATTTGACACTTATTTCACTCCTTATTAAATTGTCCGCTTTTACGTCCATAATATTTCTATTGTACACAATTTTATTGCTGTAATCATCTGTTTCAGTTTTTTTTCGAGATCAGCAAAAATGATTAATGATTCTGAAAATTAAAGTCCACAACAAAAAAAGCGTCTCTTTTAAGCATCGAGACGCCTTCTGGTAATTACATAATTAATTCTTTTGCTACTGGTACAATTAACTTAGACTCACTTTCTTCATAGTCTTGCACAAGACCATTTAACAAGGCGCGGAACTCAGAAGCTGTTTCTGTTTGATTAATAGCATTACGGGCTTTCCCGTTCCCTCTTACACCTTTTAAATACCATGAGGCATGTTTACGCATCTCACGTACTGCCACAATCTCACCTTTCAATTGAATAAGGCGCTCGAAATGAAGTAAACACACATCCATTTTTTCACGAACACTTGGCTCTTCCTTTAACTCACCTGTCTCAAGGTATTGAACTGTACGATAAATCATCCAAGGGTTGCCTAGGGCAGCACGACCAATCATCACAGCATCAACACCAGTTGTATCTAACATCCGTTTAGCATCTTGAGGTGTCTCAACATCACCGTTACCTAGTACAGGGATCTTTACATTTTCCTTTACTTGACGAATGATATCCCAATTCGCTTTTCCTTCATACATTTGCACACGAGTTCGTCCATGAACCGCTACAGCAGATGCACCTGCACGTTCTGCTGCCTGTGCATTCTCAACCGCAAAGATATGCTCGTCATCCCAGCCAATACGCATCTTTACGCTGACAGGTTTTTTTACAGCATCTACAACAGCCGCTACCATCTCATATATTTTATTTGGATCTAAAAGTAAACGAGCACCAGCTTCACATTTAATAATTTTATTAACCGGGCAACCCATATTAATATCAATAATATCTGCAGTTGTATTTACATCTACATACTTTGCAGCCTCTACTAATGTTGCCTTATCTCCGCCAAAAATTTGTAGTGAAAGCGGGTTTTCACGCTCATCTATATAAAGCATTCCTAAAGTTTTTTCGTTCTTATAGACGATCCCTTTATCACTAATCATTTCCGCATATACAAGCCCTGCTCCAAATTCTTTTACAGTTAGTCGGAAGGCAGAGTTACAAATTCCAGCCATTGGCGCTAATACGACACGGTTGTCCATAACAATATCGCCAATCTGAAACGGCTTCTCAGTTGCTTGACTCAATGTTGATTTCCTCCTTCGTTGGGTTTTATATATCCTACCTACAATACGATGAAATGATTGATCATCCATACACACAATTGTTAATTTATGATTGCAACATAACTAACTCTACTTAGACTCCAGCCATAGGGTTACACCTTCGTCTGCACAATTTAACTGTTGGCATAGGTTATGTGCTCGTTGTAATTGTTCTCCAGCAGGTACAGGTGTAATTTCTACCAACGGAACTAACACGAAAGCTCGCTCATACATTCTTGGATGTGGAATAATCAAGCGCTCCGTTTCAATATTTTCTTGATTGTAAAGCAAAATGTCAAGGTCTATGATACGAGGGCCCCATCTAAATTCACGTACACGCCCAAGTTCTTGTTCAACTGATTGGCATATGTTCAACATTTCAGAAGAAGATAGGGCAGTTTTAATATGAACTGCAATGTTTAAAAAATCAGCTTGATCAGTATAGCCAACAGCAGATGTTTCATAAACGGAGGAAATACGATCAACCTCAATCCCTTCGGTATCTTTTAAAAGCTCTACAGCGTGTTGGAGATTTTCTAAGCGCTCTCCCATATTCGTGCCGATAGATAAATAAACATCATTCATTAAAACTCACCCCTCGTTACTTCAACCGAAACTTCTTTATAGTAACCATGTATGGGTGGGTCTGGTTTAATAAGCTCTACACGAACACCCTTCACTTTATCTACGTATGTCTCTAATATACTATTTGCTATTTTCGTAACAAGTGCTTCAATTAGCTTTAAAGGCTCACCTTCAACGATATCACGGCAAAGCGCATAAACTTCAGCATAGTTTACCGTATAGTTTAGATCATCTGTTTCCCCAGCATCTGTCATATCTACCGCAAGTGAAACATTCGCCCGGAAGCGCTGACCAAGTGTTGTTTCTGCTGACAATACACCGTGATAACCATAAAACTGCATATCCTTTAAATGAATATAGTCCATTACGCTTCCTCCTTATAAATGCGTTTACCAATTAATACATCAGTCATATGGGTAGCTCGTGCCATTTCCTGTACATCATGAACTCGAATAATATGACACCCCTTTTCTATGCCATAAACAACTGTTGCACTTGTACCTTCTATACGTTCCTCAACAGGCAACTGCAAAACATTACCAATCATTGATTTACGTGATGTTGCTAGCAAAACGGGATAGCCCATTTCCACTAAATCGTTTAAATGTTGCATCATTTTTATATTTTGCTCTGTAGTTTTAGCAAATCCAATGCCTGGATCTAAAATTATATGGCTATCAGGGACACCAGCATTATGAGCAATGGCAATACTATTCTCTAAATCCATTCTTGCTGTTGTCCAAAAGTCTGAACTATAATCTGTATTTTTACGATTATGCATTAGAATAATTGGAACATCTAACTCTGCAGCGACTTGAGCAATCTCAGGCTCAGCCTTTGCACCCCAAATATCATTAATTATATGTGCACCAGCTTCTATTGCAGCACGAGCTACATTAGCCTTATACGTATCAATCGATATAATGGCTGGCACTTCAGCCACTAGCGCATGAATCACTGGAACAATGCGGGCTATTTCATCTTCATCCGAAATACGTGTATAGCCTGGGCGAGTTGATTCTCCGCCAACATCAATGATTTTAGCTCCTTCAGCTACCATTTTTTTCGCTTGTGCAACAGCGGATTCTACGTTATTGTATTTGCCACCATCCGAAAAAGAGTCTGGTGTAACATTTAAAATGCCCATCACAAACGTTTCTTTTGTATAGTCTAAAGTAATACCATTAATCGTTAATGGTGTTATATATTTTTCTAGCATGATAACGCTCCTTCTATCCTTGCTCTACTTCTTTAATAAACGCTTCATGTATACTCGAATAAATAGGTCCTTCCTTGCCTAGCAACAGTTTGTTTGCTAGTTTACGAATTGGCACAAGTTCTTGAATTGAATTTGTAATAAAGCATTCAGAACTATTCTCAACATCATTCTTCGTAAAGAATCCTTCCTTTACTTCAATGCCTAGAGATAACGCTTGTCTGATTACCCATCCTCGTATAATACCTGGTAAAATGCCTGTGTCCAAGGAAGGCGTATATAGTATATCATTTTTTACCCAAAAAACATTTGATGTTACACCTTCAGCCACAAAGCCATCTCTTGTTAAAAATAAGCCTTCCTGTTGTGCTAAGGATGGCATTTCAAAGCGACCAAGAACATTATTCCCGTAATGATGTGACTTAACGCGGATTCCCTTTTCAGGGGTATTACGAGGCGTCTCCAGCCACTGCGCATTTTTTTCTGTACCCCTAGGTGTAGACGGTAATTCTTTACGAAAAACAATCACATTGGGTTGCTTGTATTCCATTGGCTGCAACCCAATACCATGCTCCCCAGCCGATACATTTAGACGGAAATAACCATCCTGTCCATTAGACTGTTTATTTAATTGCCGAACAGCCTCTAGTAATGTATCTGAAGAATATGTCAAATGAATATGATATTGTGAGAGTGCAGTATGTAACCTTTCCATATGCATGTCCCACTCAAATACTTTATCTCCATATGTCCGAAACGTTTCAAAAAAGCCTAAGCCATATAAAAATCCATGATCATATGGTGAAATACGTAAATCTTGAGCTTCTATATATTCTCCGTTCATCCAACAATACATTTACTTCGCTCCCTCTACATACAATTCTATAAATTGACGCAGAAGCTTTTTTCCTTGCTCTGTCATTATGGATTCTGGATGATACTGTACACCTTCAATAGGATAATCCTTGTGGCGAATGCCCATAATTTCACCTTCATCTGTCCAGGCAGTTACTTCAAAGCATTCTGGCAATGTTTCCTTTTCTACAATGAGAGAATGATAACGAGTAGCCTGAAACGGATTTGGCATGTCCTTATGCAGACCTATGTTAGCATGCAATACAGGTGAGACTTTTCCATGCATCAAACGTTCTGCTCGAATAACATTTCCTCCAAATATTTGCGCTATCGCCTGATGCCCTAGACAAACACCTAAAATCGGAATATTTCCCGCGAAATAGTTAATAATGTTCAAGCTTTCACCCGCTTCATTTGGGCTACACGGTCCAGGTGAAATAACGATCATATCAGGTGCAAGTTGCTCAATATCCTTCACTGTTAACGTGTCATTTCTTTTCACAACTAGCTCATGTCCAAATTCCCCAAAATATTGAACAAGATTATACGTAAAAGAATCATAGTTATCTATCATTAAAATCATTTTGCTCGCCCCTCTGCCATTGCCTTTGCCTGCCACATTGCCTTCGCTTTATTCAAAGACTCTTGATATTCTCGCTGTGGAACAGAATCAATGACAATTCCTGCTCCTGCTTGAATATGTGCTACACAATCTTTTACAAAGGCCGTACGAATAACAATATTGAATTCCATATCACCTGTATAGCCAAGCCAGCCAATTGAGCCTGTATAAAGCCCACGTCTTACAGGTTCTAATTCTTCAATTATTTCCATCGTACGAATTTTTGGGGCACCTGTAATTGTGCCGCCTGGGAACATAGCACGGATAACATCTGCATTTGATCTACCTTCAGCGATTTCTCCCCGCACGTTAGACACTATATGCATTACATGTGAATAGCGTTCAATAACCATAAACTCATCCACCTCGACTGTTCCATATGTGGACACTCTGCCTAAATCATTGCGCTCCAAATCAACGAGCATTACATGTTCTGCTCGTTCCTTGTCGTTGTCGATTAATTCCTGCGCTAATACTATATCCTCTTCCTCAGATTTACCTCTTGGTCGTGTACCGGCGATTGGTCGTGTAGACAATTCATTACCATGGCGCTTCACTAAAAGCTCTGGTGATCCAGAAACAACCGCAAAATCAGGTGCTTCAATGTAAGCCATATAAGGGGATGGGTTGAAAGCACGTAATGCCTCATATACATCCATCGCTGATGCGGTTAATTTTTTAGATTGACGGACAGATAGGTTCACTTGAAATACGTCGCCTTGCGCTATATATGATTGAATTTTACCTACTGCTTCTTCAAAGTCAGTTCCCGCAAATGATACTAGCAATTCATTTTCATCATTTACTATTTCTACAGCACTTGTTTTTTCAAATTTACGGTCATTTAAACCTTCTTGAGCCGCTACATACCATGCATTAGCCCACTCTTCCAAATCAACATCGCTTTTTTCTAACTTCATAAGCGTGACTTTATTTGTATTCACATCATGCACAGCCCAGCAGTCGAAAATATAAAAGTATATATCAGGAATATGTAAATCGTCCTCTGCGGAATCTGGCAACTCTTCAATTTTTCGCGCATAATCATATGCTACAAACCCAATTGCACCGCCTTGGAATACTGGCAATGCAGCATTGTATGAAATTTGGTATTTCGCTACCAAATCCTCTAATAATGAAAGGGATTCACCGAGTAGAATTTCACTATCCCCATTTCGCCAATTCACAAGCAGACCATCCTTAACTGATTGCGCAGTGGCTAATGGATTCCATGCCCCTATTGTAAAATGCCCTCCACGTCCACTTTCTAAAAATACATGTGCTCGTTCTGCTTCTACTTGCTTTTTATAGCTATAAAAAAACGAATCTACATCCATCGTTATTGTTTTAGTTTTTATTGTCTTCAAGCTGCCATTCCCCTTTAAATCATTTGATGTGATTCCATCTTAACTTGAATATTGCTGAGAAGCGAATATTTTTAAATCGTTCCAATCAATTTCATACATAACAAATGCTCTAAAATGTTTACATGGTCTGGTCGTTGAGAGACTAGCTATCTATAGCCATAAAACTCATCACACGCCCTAAGACTTCCTTTTTAAAATTCTTTAACAGAAAAAAGACTCCTCGTTAAAGGAGCCTTTGTCAGCAAATCATTAGATTAGTCTTCAAATTGGTATAAAGGTGTTGATAAATAACGTTCACCATTAGATGGAACAATTGCAAGGACATTTGAGCCTTTGCCTAAACGTTTTGCTGTTTCAATTGCTGCATAGATAGCTGCACCTGATGAAATACCACATAAAATTCCTTCTTCACGCGCTACTTTACGTGCTATTTCGAAAGCAATCTCATTTTCAACAGGGAATACTGAAGAATAGATTTCTGTATTTAACACTTCAGGTACGAATCCAGCGCCAATACCTTGAATCTTATGCGGTCCTGGCTGGCCGCCTGAAAGTACTGGTGAATCCTTTGGCTCAACTGCAATAATTTCGATCTCTGGATATTTTTCTTTTAGTACAGCACCTGCACCTGTAATTGTACCTCCTGTACCTACTCCAGAGACAAATGCATCTAGTGTTAAACCATCAAACGCTTCAACAATCTCTGGACCTGTTGTCAAACGGTGAATAACAGCATTAGCAGGGTTTGTGAATTGTTGTGGTAAGAAGTAACCTTTTTCAGCCGCTAATTCTTCCGCTTTAGCAATTGCCCCTTTCATGCCTGATGGCCCCGGTGTTAAAACAAGCTCTGCTCCGTATGCACGTAATAAGTTACGACGCTCTAAGCTCATTGTTTCTGGCATTACTAAAATAGCTTTATAGCCTTTAGCTGCTGCAATCATTGCTAGACCAATACCTGTATTACCAGAAGTAGGTTCAATAATAGTACCTCCCGGCTTTAACGTACCGTCTTTTTCAGCTGCTTCAATCATCGCTAATGCTAGACGATCTTTTACTGAACTGCCTGGATTAAAATATTCTAATTTTACATAAACCGTTCCTTCGTTTTCACCTGTTGCTTGATTTAACTTTACAATTGGTGTTTTACCAACTAATTCAGCTACTGAGTTCGCTAATCTACTCATTTATTAATCCACTCCTAATTCCTACTATTTTTATAGGTTTTACTTATTTTGTATTTTATCAATTTTTCCATTCGATTGTCAATAAATAAAACATATATTTTCAGAATATTTATTGAAACTTAGAATTTATTTATCAAGCTTTGTGAAAACATGAAAAAAATCCGCCGAACTATCGAGAATATACCAATATGCTGATGACGCAAATCGTCTGCAGTTTTTTTGGCTCACCTATTCCGCAGATTTCTTGCAGATTCTTTCTTAAACGCATTGGAGCTACCTATTATTTATCTTTTTTCTCTTCTCCATAATACCAAGTTGCCTTGAATTCAGACCAAAATGCTTCTGGTGTAACAGATTGTGGTAATTGATCTAGCGCAAGCTCACGTTCAATATGCTCTTTCACATCTTCGTATGTAAAGGATTGTCCTTCTATGATCTCTTGGACTTTTACAATCCCATAATGACCGTTATTAAGCTTAAATGCTTTACTTACCTCATTTGCTTTTAATGCCATCGTTGCCTTTATAATTGCTGGATCGACATTTTCCTGTTTTTCTGTGAGAAAACCAATATCTCCACCCAAACTAGCTGAGGCACTATCTAAAGAAATTTCTCGTGCTAGCACGGAAAAATCAGAGTTATTTTTTAGCTCTTTTAATGCTTCCTCAGCAGCTTTTTTGGAATCCACTTCTATGAAATTCGTACGATAGCTCGTTTTTGTATTGTATAGTGATTGATTTTCTTCATAATATTTTTCAATACTATCTTCTTTTATTTCTACATCTTTTGTTAGTACCTTATCTAAAATAAGCTGTGAGCGTATTTTTTGTCGCAGTTGCTCAGCAGACAGATTTTGCATTGCCGTATCAAATTTATCCTGTGCAGAGCGCATTAGAGCAAGCTCTAAATCAATTTCTTTATCTGTTACTTTAATTTTAAATTTCTTAGCTGCCTTTTCCATCACAGATTCATTTACTAAATTTTGTAGTGTCTCTTTACCATAGCGTTCTTCCATGGCAACCATCCACTCTTGACGCGTGATAAACTCCCCGTCAACGGCAGCGACTTGTTCGTCGCTACCAATTTCTTGACCTTTATTTGGGATTAACCAAGCAATCAACCATAAAATATTTCCTAATAACAAAACGGCAATAACTGTTAAAGCTGGTTTCGTTTTTAAACGTCGTTGCAATAGGGGCGTTTGGTTTGGCGTTGCAGTGTTTGAAGGTCGACGATTACGCGTTGAGCTCATCAATATAACCTTCTAGTTCTTCTTTGGAGAAATGATATGCTTCTAAACAGAAATGACACTGTGCTTCAGCACCGCCATCTTCATCAATCATTTCTCGAATTTCCGCTGTCCCTAAACCTAAGATTGCAGCCCCAAAACGCTCTTTTGAACATTGACATTTAAACTCTACTGGCATGGAATCTAAAATCTGAAGATGATTTTCTCCTAATACTGCTTCTAAAATTTGCTCAGGCGTATGGCCTTTCTCAATCATTTTGGAAACGGGCTCTAATGTTGAAAGATGCTGTTCGATTTCATTGATTGTCTCTTCATCACAGCCGGGCATTAATTGAAGGATAAACCCTCCAGCTGCAAGAATCGTATTATCAGGATTTACTAAAACACCTAACCCCACCGATGACGGTACTTGCTCAGATGTAGCAAAATAG
This sequence comes from Lysinibacillus sp. NPDC047702, assembly GCF_050272555.1. Classification (NCBI taxonomy): domain Bacteria; kingdom Bacillati; phylum Bacillota; class Bacilli; order Caryophanales; family Bacillaceae; genus Lysinibacillus; species Lysinibacillus sp. NPDC047702. The sequence goes on from NZ_JBNNMG010000030.1 coordinate 10,974, forward strand.
TAAGTAAAGTCTTCAGCAATTTCACCTGAAACGATTGGCGTTTGGCCTGAGAACATATCTCTTAAACCAAGGTCTTTAACAACCGTTAGAGCTCCCTCTGTTCCAACACCTGCGCGAACATCCAGCTTACCCTGTTCGTTTAAATCGAAATGAACGTGAGGATTTGTGACAAAACCTCGTACATCACCTTTAGCATTACTATCGATAACCATTGGACCAATTGGACCGTTGCCCTCAATTTTAATAGTGATTTTTTCTTCGCCTTTCAGCATGGCACCCATCATCACAGCAGCGGTCATAGATCGACCAAGGGCTGCCGACACTACTGGCCACGTATTATGACGGCGCTGAGCCTCCCCTACAGTTGCTGTTGTACAAGTTGCAAAAACACGAACTTGTCCGTTGAACCCTAAGCCTCGTACTAAATAGTCTTTCATAAATGAAATGTCCCTCATTTCCTATTGGTTGCGTTTATATAGCTTATATAAACCTTTTAATGTTAAAAACGGATCAACTACATCAATGACCTGCGTCTCTCCGGCGATTAAATTGGCTAAGCCGCCAGTCGCAATCACGAATGGCTCTTCCTTACTTTGTGCTTTCATGCGATTAACAATTCCCTCAACTTGTCCAACAAAACCATAAAAAATTCCGGCCTGCATCGCAGAAACTGTTGTTTTTCCTACAATATGGGTAGATCTCAATATTTCGATACGTGGTAGCCTAGCAGCTTGTGTATAAAGTGCCTCCGTAGAAATTGTTATACCTGGGGCAATTGCACCTCCCATGTAATCACCCTTTTCATTTAAGTAACAAAATGTTGTAGCAGTACCAAAATCAACAATAATTATTGGTGCTTTATAAGCATCTAGAGCCGCAATAGCATTTACAATACGATCGGAGCCAACCTCACGTGGGGTTTCATACTTTATATTCAAACCTGTTTTAACACCAGGACCTACAACAAGCGGTTTTTTACGGAAATATTTTTGACACATCGCTTCTAACGAAAACATTATCGGTGGTACAACCGAGGATATAATAATGCCGGTTATTTGTTCGAATGAGATGCCTGCATGATTGAAGAAAGCTGAAACTTGCATTGCGTATTCATCTTCAGTCTTGTGAAGGTCTGTCACCATACGCCAATGAAAGGCTAAATGATCGTTTTCATCATAGACCCCTAAAACGATATTTGAATTTCCTGCATCTAAAACTAATATCATAGTGACGCCCCCAATTTCTTGCACCTCATTGTCATTGTAACTGGCTCTATACATTTGATACAACTATACAAAGTGTAGTTGAAATAAAGTTAAAATACTTTTAAAAATGATACCATACTTTACACCCTACGAAATAGCATTCATACTCATTTTAAAAAGGAGCCACCCTCCTATTAAGTAGCTCCTTACAGTTTATTTAAAATTAAACTTTTCTGGATCTGGACCACAGCGTAGTCCATCATGCAATGCGTCTAACTGAGACATTTCTTTTTCTGTTAGTGCAAAATCAAAGACATTTAAATTCTCTGACATGCGTGTAGGAGTCATAGTTTTCGGAATAGTTACTACCTCATGCTGAACATCATAACGTAACACAATTTGAGCTGGTGTTTTGCTATATTTTAACGCCAGCTGCTGAATCAAGGCTTCTTCTAATAAAGCACCGTTCATCAGTGGGGACCATGCTTCTACTTGGATTCCTTTTTCCTTGCAGTATGCACGTACTTCCTCTTGTGTTAAATGTGGATGAAATTCAATTTGGTTAATGACAGGAATAACCGTTGCTTCCTTCAATAAATTTTCTAAATGATGCACATGAAAATTACTAACACCTATTGAGCGTACTCGTCCATCCTGATAAATTTTTTCAAGCGCTTTATAAATATTCATGTAATTATCATCGATTCCTGGCCAATGAACTAAATACAAATCTAAATATTCTAAGCCTAATTTTTCTAAACTGTTATCATATGCTGCAAGTGTTTCTTCATAGGAAAGTCCAGCATTCCAAACTTTTGATGTGACAAATAGCTCTTCACGTGTTACGAGCCCTTCCTCAATTGCTGTGCGGATTCCTTGCCCCACGCTTTCCTCATTGCGATATACTTGCGCTGTATCAATGCTACGGTAACCTTTTTTAATAGCTGTTTTTACGGCCTCAGCCAGGTCATCTCCTTCAGGTACTCGGAAGACACCATAGCCTACTAACGGCATTACTAAGCCATTATTCAATGTCACATTCTCCATATTTCCATACACTCCAATCTCGTTTGTTATACAGACTAATGTCCAAATAAAGCACCATAAGTAACTTCCTCAAAATCCTTTGACAACCAGACTATTCTAGAATCTTCTTAGTTAGAAATAGCAAGTTGTAAAAATGCTTATCTTGAAATTACGTTAGATAATATCTATATCCTAATACCTGTTAACGAAAAAAGGCAAAGAAAAAGACTGTTCACTTATTGTAAACAGTCTTTCTCAAATTAATCACGTTTTTCATCGATACCTTTTGGTGTATTATGATTGAGCTCTGAGCCCTCTTTTGGTAAATCAGCCGTTGTTGGATTTGGTTCTTTGCTAAGCAATTCCTTTTTAACAGTTGGCTCACCAACGATATCTAATGTTGGTTTAGTTTCAGCTTTAGGAGCTTTTTCTTCAACCACCTCAACAGCCTCTGGTTCTGGTAAGACGCCGTGATCACGTAAATGTTCGATTTCTTGCGCATTCAATGTTTCTTTTTTCATCAAAGTATTGGCAATTAAATCGAGTAAATGACGTTTTTCCGTTAGGATTCTCTTAGTACGCTGATATTGAGAGTCGATAATTTTTTGCATTTCTTTATCAATCTCATAAGCAATTGAATCAGAGTAGTTTTGATCCGAATTAAAGTCACGACCAAGGAATACATTACCACCTTGACTTGAACCAAATTGCATCGCACCAAGATTTTCACTCATACCATATTCAGTTACCATAGCACGAGCAATACTTGTTACCTTTTGGAAGTCATTATGTGCTCCAGTAGAAACTTCGCCAAGTACAATTTCCTCAGCGACACGACCACCCAAAAGCCCTGCAATACGGTCTAACAATTCTTGTTTTGTTGTAAAGAAGCGTTCTTCCTTAGGTAACATAATCGCGTAGCCTCCTGCTTGACCACGAGGAACGATTGTTACTTTGTGCACTGTATCCGCTTCATCTAGCTCTAAACCAACGACTACGTGACCAGCTTCATGGAAGGATACGAGCTTCTTCTCTTTTGCAGAATATACACGACTAGCTTTAGCTGGACCAGCGATTACTCGGTCAGATGCTTCATCGATATCTGTCATATTAATTGTACGTTTGCTTTTACGCGCAGCTACAAGTGCAGCTTCATTTAAAAGGTTTTCTAAGTCAGCCCCTGAGAAACCTGGTGTACGTTGAGCAACAGCTGCTAAATCAACTGAATCTGCTAAAGGCTTATTGCGTGCATGTACCTTAAGAATTGCTTCACGTCCTTTTACATCAGGATGACCTACTGTAATTTGACGGTCAAAACGACCTGGACGTAATAACGCTTTATCTAAAATATCTGGTCGGTTTGTTGCGGCAATAATAATAATACCTTCATTCGCACCAAAGCCATCCATCTCAACCAATAATTGGTTAAGCGTTTGTTCACGCTCATCATGGCCACCACCAAGACCTGCACCACGCTGACGACCTACTGCATCAATCTCATCGATAAAGATAATACATGGAGCGTTTTTCTTTGCATTTTCAAATAAATCACGAACACGGGATGCACCGACACCGACAAACATTTCTACGAAGTCAGAACCTGAAATCGAGAAGAACGGTACGCCTGCCTCACCTGCTACTGCTCGTGCAAGCAATGTTTTACCTGTACCTGGAGGACCTACAAGTAAGATACCTTTTGGAATACGTGCACCGATTTCAGTGAATTTGCGGTGGTCTTTTAGAAAATCTACCACTTCTACAAGTTCTGCTTTCTCTTCATCAGCACCCGCTACATCTGTAAAACGAACTTTTTTCTTTTGATCATCGTAAAGTTTTGCTTTGCTTTTACCAAAGCTCATTACTTTATTGCCGCCACCCTGTGATTGACTCATCAGGAAGAAGAATAAGAAAATGATAATGATGAAAGGAATAATCCCTGTAAAGAATTGAATCCATCCACTTGTTTCTGGTGCTGTTAAATAGCTAATATTACTATTCTTATCCTTAGCAGCCTCATCGATGCGCTCCATTAAAAATGGGTTATCACGTGGGATATTTGCAGTAAAGCTTTCCCCTTTTTCATACCCCTTTAGTGTACCTTCAACGATGTATACTGATTTATCAGGTTGAATTGTAGCTTTTGTTATTTCTTTCTTATCTAGAGCTTCTTGAAACTCTGCATAAGTTAACTCTTTCGTTGGTGCATTACTACCATTGAAAGTACCAAAAATACCGATAATCACTAGGAAAATCAGTAAATAAAATATGGTATATCGAAATATTCGATTCATCTCCAGCCTCCTCATTACAAACAGAAAAATTATAAGTAAAATCTTAACATATCATGATTTCATCATACAACGAAAAGCCCTACTTAAAAAAAGTTTGGTTCGCTTTTTGTCGAAATAGAAACATATTTATGTCATAATCACTGCATCCCAGCGTAATTGTACCTGTTCCTCGTTCTCAGCACAGCTAAACAATGTGTCAAGATTTCGAATTATTATTAATTCATTAAAAATCTGACCTTCGCTGAAGGCTTACTTTTCATAGCTGGGGGTATTTCGTTAACTCTTAGAAAGAATATACTTCTGGTTTTAAAATACCGATATATGGTAAATTACGATACTTTTCTGCGTAATCTAAGCCATATCCAACAACAAAGCCATCTGGTACTTCAAACCCAACATAATCAGCTGCTAAATTTACCTTACGACCTGATGGTTTATCTAACAATGTAACGATCTTGATGGATTTTGCTTTGCGGTATTTAAATAAGTCTACTAAATAACTTAATGTTAAACCACTATCGATGATGTCCTCGATAATTAATACATCACGTCCTTCAACGCTTGTATTTAAATCCTTAAGAATTTTTACTTCTCCTGACGACACTGTGGCATTTCCATAGCTGGAAACATCCATAAAGTCTAGCTCAATGAAAGAATCGAAACGCTTCATCAAATCCGTCATAAACGGCATTGCTCCTTTAAGAACACCAACTGCTAACGGGAATGAATCTTTGTATTCTGCAGTCAATTGCGCTCCTAGCTCAGCAATTCTTTCTTGCAATTGTTCCTCTGTAATCATAATTTTTTCGATGTCATTTTGTAACATGTCGATTCCTCCTCGTGTGTATCAAAAAATCTTCAACCTTTATGGTGAAATGTTTTACAAAGACCTTAGTCTACGATGAGCACTGTATCATCGTTTGGTTGCGGAGTGGTTGAAAAAAACATTCCCATACGCACACCAATTACCGCTACGACCTCATTAGATGGAGAAATCAGTAACGGCCAGCTATTTCGCTCATTTAAAGGAATCTTTTCATCTATAAAAAGGCGAGATAAGCGTTTTGGCTGATCCATTCCTTTTAACAGCATTCTATCCCCCTCCTTGCGAGCTCTAACATAGAGAGGAAGTTTGAGTCTGCTAGCGTTAAAATAAAAAAGTTGTGCAGTATCCGTCAGCAATTCAGACGATAAATCAGGCAACTTGACTACGCATAAACGTTCACCATTTGTCAGTGTTGTCCACCCATTAGCAGTCGAAATAATTTTTTTCTCAGGAGAAGTTTGACCTTCTAATGGTTCTTTCTTCTGAATCGATAATTTTCCGTAACGGCGAACTGCTAGAAATTCTTCTGGCAAGTGAACTTCAGCATACCCTGCTGTCGTATCACAAAGCTTTAAAATTGAAGTCAATAAAGCATAACTTTGTATCGTATTTGAATCTTTGTAAAGATAGTTTAATAGTATTAAAATGAGCCTCCTTTGTAAAGCAAGTGGTACCAATTGAAAAGCCTCAATTTCCATGCTATATGTATTTTCGTCTATTATTTTAATTATTCTAGAAAATACATCCTCCGCTAAAGTCATTAAATAGGCATCATCTTCTTGTAATTGTTCTGTAAAATGGGTCACTTGCTCGGTTACTCGTGGGTTTTCTGCCTCCAATAATGGCACCACATGATGTCTAAAACGATTACGTACATAGGTGTCCTTAAAGTTGCTAGCATCTTCACGGTAATCTAAACCTTGTCTAAGTAAATATTCCCTTATTTCAGACTTTGTAACCGTTAAAAACGGACGAATTAATGATTTTCCTGCAAAAAAACGCTGTGGCCGAATACCTTGCATACTGTTAATCGTTGCATTTTTAGTCAGGGCCATTAATACTGACTCCAGTTGGTCGTCCGCATGATGTGCAGTTACAAGCTTGCTAGCATTAGTTTCTTGCATGATCTCTTTAAAATACCGATACCTTTCTCTACGACAAATCAGCTGTGTATTCCCATTTTCTAAAGCCATAATCTCTGGTATTGGAATTGCTTTTGCATGTAAATATATTTCATGATTATCACAATATCTTTGGACGAAGACCCTATCCTCAGCAGACGCTTCTCCTCTTAACATGTGATCAACATGAATAGCCTCTACCTTAATTCCCCATCTTTCTTTTGTTTGAACAAAATAATGAAGCAAAGCCATGGAATCTACACCACCCGAAACGGCGATGAGAAGATGGTCGTCTTGCTGTATTAATTGCTCTTCTTCGATAAGTAATTTGACCCTTAATTCAAATGACAAACGCTTCTCCTCCCCTTTTCGCTGTCTATACTTTAATCATTTAACTCATAGAATATTGAACCGGTCTAAACACCGCCCAAGTCGGTACAACATGTGTAACCTCTAACATCAAAACTGTACAATCATCCTCTATATCATAGTGCTTTTGGAAAGACTGCATGATAGTCGTTAATTTTTCCTGTATAGATTTGGTAGTGCTCGCAACCTGCTGAGCATAAGCCAAAAACGATTCTTCTTGTTCATCCCAATCAGCAATACTTGAAAATAATCCATCAGAATGCATTAGAATAACATCCCCTGCTTTCAGTTTTCTTTTTTCTGCCTCAATTGCTGAAATGGATAAAAATCCAACAGGTGCTGCATTACTTTCAACTTTTAGTACCTCTTTCCCACGTAAGATATACGTAGACATTCCTCCTGCCTTCCATGACCATAAATCACCGTGCTGTAAATCGACAAGGGCAAAATCCAGTGTTGCATACATATCATCTTGTTGTTTTAAGGACATGACATAATGTAATGTGTGCATCGCAGTCTCTGGATTCATATTGTAATTTAAGCATTCCCGCATTAAATGTATTAATTTTCTACTTTCATGCTGTGCTTCTTTACTCTGTCCCATACCATCTGACAATAAAATAGCAAATAATCCTGGGTGCAATTGAAATAACGCATGGGAATCACCAGAATATAATGTTGCATCTTTTGACATACTATATATATCATACTCTACTTCAAAACTAATAGCTGACCTAAAGCTTACTTGAATATGGCGAAATGGTACATCTGATGTTACTACCTTTTCAATTTCAAACGGTTCTTCAAAAATATCATATAAAATCGGCAGTATCATCCTTTCTGCCAATGTTGTATCCTCTTCCCAATCGACTCTAGCTGGTGTGAGTGCACAGACAATTTTCCTTGCTCCAGGTTTATTACTCAGCACATCTAGCTGGAAGCATTCAATATTTGCCTCCTTTAGTTTTTGGATAATATCCTTTTCCACACTAACAAATGATATAGTGTCCTCCTTCATCTCTGCAATTAGTTGATTTAGATGATTGCTCATATCACGTAATTGAAGAGCAATCATTTTCTTTCCGTGGAAATATTGTCCATTAATACGCTCTCTGTATAGCTCCGTTTCTAACTCCTCGAAAATTTTTGTAGACTTCACACATTTATAACGAATTTGTTCCTCTGCTCGATGTATAGCAGATTCCTTCCCCACTCCCTTCATATGAAACCAATCTGTCATCAGCTTGTCCATACCGTTATTTTGAGCACCCCAGCAGCGATCATAACGGAAACAACTTAAGCATGTATTCATCGGTGACACTTCCTTTGCAGCCTCAACAGGAGTTGTCATAAAGCGTTCAAACACAAGTTCCTTCATGAATTGTACAAAATGCTGAAAATGCTCTAGTTTATAGGTGACATGCTCAGTCAACCAATTTTGACGGGCGAGCAGTATCTCCTCGCGTTGTGGAAACAGCTTGTCCCTCACCTTATCAGAATACTTTTTGGGAATGGTTAGAAAAGCTATACTCCCTACAGTAATGGATGTAAAATAAACGCTATCTAATGGTAATGTTGCGTCGTAAAATAGAAAAAATACACTAGGCAAGATGCTACCAGCCGCCACTCCAAATCTTCCTGCCCGAGCCCCCATTCCTGCACACAATCCAGTTAATGTTGCTACCGAAAGCATACCCGTAAAAGACAGCTTTGCAACGCCAATGAGCGTTCCAAGCACTGCTCCAATTACAGTTGCTAACGGTACACTTCCCACTAATGCACCAAAGCATATAAAGAGCTGCAATAAGAAAATGGGCAGAGAAAAATAACTAATAACAACTGTTTGCATCCCTGTAAGCATGGCGGCAAAAACTACTAGCCCAGAACCAAGCTTTTCGTATGTCCAATGACTCGTAAACCATTCATAGGAATTAACAAAAAGGACTTGCATAAAAAGAGTCATAATAAGCGCTAATGCAACTTCACAGCCAACATAAAATTGTACAAGCACAGGAGGCAAGCCCTGATACATAACCCCTTGCCATATCATTTGAACAAGCAATATAGCTAATGCAACTGCAATACTTTTGGGGAGCTTCCAGTACCGAAAACGCATGATACATTCATACATGGCAATTTGAAAGGCTAATATAACAACTTGTCCAAACCCAAGAAAGAATCCACCAATTAAACCACCAATTAAAACATATTTAGCATATTCCTTATACTTCGTTCGTATAATTGCCCAAAAAGGAACCGAGAAAGGTACAGCTGCTTCAAATACAACAGACTGAGCTAAAAAAAAGGATGTTATAAAAAATAAAGAGCCAATAAGCAACTGCCTTTTTTTCACTCCTAGTTTATGGTCAGCTACGTTCGCTGTGTCAAACCACTCAATACTTGTCATTTCACTATCCCCTTTCCACACTTTCGGCTATTATAAGAAATTATGCTTGGAAAGATTGTCTGACGGTGACAGGAAATATTTTAAAAATTTCGACGAATACATATGCATAAATACGAGAATTGGCAGCAATCTCTACAAAAATTTCAGCTACTTAAATATTAATTTGTTTTTTTATAAAATTAAATCGTCATCACAAATTGTTTTTAGATCTGTAAATATTAGCAACCATAGGATTAGATACCTCAATTGTTTTTTATCTTTAATGTATTTCCACTTTTCGTCATAAAAATAATGGTCAAAGCTTGCGCTGATAAGTTTCTACTTAAGAACAAAATATTTGCTAAATTTCCCACTTTTAAAATTACATTGGATGTATTTTTATTAATATTTTTTATAAAGCTACTTGACACTAGTGACAAAGGCTTGTATTATTTAACTTGTCGCTTAGAGCAGTTTGCGGAAGTAGTTCAGTGGTAGAACACCACCTTGCCAAGGTGGGGGTCGCGAGTTCGAACCTCGTCTTCCGCTCCATATATTTTTGGCGGCCTAGCTCAGCTGGCTAGAGCGTACGGTTCATACCCGTAAGGTCGGGGGTTCGATCCCCTCGGCCGCCACCATAGAGAGGCCCCTTGGTCAAGTGGTTAAGACACCGCCCTTTCACGGCGGTAACACGGGTTCGAATCCCGTAGGGGTCATCATAAAAAGGCGTCTCAGAAAATAATCTGAGACGCCTTTTTGGGACTTGAAAAACTGGAATCTAAAAGCCATGTATTTACATCGGAATTACAGAGATTGCTTTTTTCTCTATCCTTGCCTACTAATAATATGGCATACTATATAGAAAAAAGAACATGTTATTAGGAGGTTAATCCTTTGGGATCATTAACAAAAGCCGCCTTGATTTGTGGTAGCGGCTCTATGATTATTCTCATATCCATCCTTATTAATTTACCATTTGTCGTACAGATATTTTTACTCCTCACTGGACTAGCCATAAGTGTTTACGGTGTACTGTTACTTATAAAAATGATAGTAAGGCCAACTGTTAAATCCTCTGAGACTACTGTAGAAGAAACAACCGTATCAACACTTAAAAAGAAAAAAAGACCAACTTCAACGTTATAAAAAATCAGTAACTAATCGTTATAGAGGAATAGATGCGGGTGTAGCTTATTTATTCTTGTAGTTTGCACTAATTTTTTTCGTAGAGGAAGTAATCCATCATTTTTATAAGATAATGGATTCTTTTTTAAAACTAATAAAAAAAGGATTAGCTCTTTCAGAAAGCTAATCCCAACTCTATTTCATACACTTTTTCTACGATTAAAACAGTCAGCAAACTACCCTCTTCTAGCTCCGCGACCACCGCGTTTTGACTCTGTAGCACGTTTAAGCGTTGCTAGACGCTCATCACTATCTTTTAAGAAACGTGCCATTTTTTGCTCAAAATTCTCTTTTGGCTGGTGGCGCTCGTTACGATCGTTAGAACGATTGTCACGACGTGGGCGTTGAGGGCGCTCTGGTCTCTCAACTTGAGGCTTTGCTTTACGAATTGAAAGACCAATCTTTCCGTCCGCTTCAACATTCATCACTTTTACTTCAACTTCATCTCCAACTTTTAGATGCTCATTGATATCTTTTACATAATTGTCAGCAACTTCACTGATGTGAACTAAGCCTGTTTTGCCATCTGGCAGCTCAACGAATGCTCCAAAATTTGTGATTCCTGTTACTTTACCTTGTACCTTGCTGCCTACTTCAATTGACATAAAAAAAATGCTCCTCCTTAAAAATTAAGCGACTCTTTTGAGCCATGTAATCAATTTAATCAAACTTTTTACTACAATAAGTTTCTCTTTTCATTATATATAACAATAAAAGAGTGTCAACAATACATAGCTCTTCAGTCGTCTTTTTTATCCTTCTTTTCTGGAATAATGAAAATTATTTCTCCTTTTTCGGATAAGAAATACTCTTTACGTAACATCTTTGCGATATATTCATCATCTTCTAATTGCTTAATTTTAAGATTTAATGAATCCCGTTCATTTTTTATTTCTGTAAGATGCTGATTCGCTTCGTCCCTTTTCTTCTCTTTTTCAGCCAAAACTTCATTTTGATGGAAAAGTATATTAACGAGAAAAGCAATAATAACGACTGGTACAATCGCAAAAAAGACAATTCGGCGTATTTTTCGTTTACGAGCTTGTTTTTTACGATTAATAGCTTTATCCGTGTTACGGACATAGTCATTATCAAGTTTAGTAAAGTTTTGTTGGTCATCATTTGATGAATGACGTTTAGTCATGCCCGCACCTCCGAAAATTATTGTTGTTTCTTATTATACTTGATAAAACTAAATTTTTTTAAAAAAGTGTTGGACAAATACGAATAAATTTTGACAAAAGGTCTTAAAACAAACACAAAAATGTTTATAATTATTTTCAAAATTTGTCGAATAATGGTGATAATTAATCGTAAGATGAACCAGAAGGGTCTCCATGTTATATTTACCAAAATCCTTGCAATGAAACGTAAAAAAGTTTGAAAAAACGTTTGATACAAAAAGATTCCGGCAATCTGCGCCAGCGGGTCATAAGCCCGCCAAGCGCCATCTTTTAGCCAAAATAATAAATAATACGTCAGCCCTCCTAGTAGAATCCAAGTGAGTAATTCAAATACCATCATCCACTTTCGAAAGCTTGACCTTTTTGGAGTTGAAAAAACAATGAGCCTAACACTATCAATTATAAACCCAACTGCTATACCGCTCAATACCATGACTAATAGCTGAACAAATTGTTCACTAACAATCATCCAAACAATTTATGAAGGAAACCTTTCGAGAAGCCACTTTCTTCCTCGTCATACTGTAAGGTCTTTACAGTTCCTTCAAGTGTCAATAGTCCTTTATCAACATCTAAATGAACGATATGCAGTTCCTCTCCACGGATTAACAAATGCCCTTGGGACGTCTTAATGAAAAATTCTTCCTGATCAAAGCGTTCAATTGATTTTACAGAAGTCATGTCCATTCTTTTACGATTACGAATCGTTAAAATATGTTCTCCAGATGGAATTGTGTAACGATTACTTTCTTGATGTAGCGTCATTTTCTTCCTCCTTTAGTCGTCCTAGCTTCTGTTCACTTTATGCGGACAACCTCCAAAGCATGACAACTTTATTAAAGTTATCTACTCCTTTTGCTTTGATTGCTAAGAAGGAATTCAGAAAAAGTAACTGCTTATATTCAATTAATCTTCATCATCAATGAACTCTGGCTCTATTTTATCCAAACGCTCCTCTTTTAAAATCGTAAACATTTTTGCAGCGTCTTCTTTTTTCACAGTGTCCCGCAATTCATCTACACGTGCAGTGACAACTTTTTGCCCAAAACGAATAGCTAGCTCATCACCAGCTTTTACTGTACTACTTGCTTTTGCGATCTTTCCATTTATCGTAATACGACCTTGGTCCGCCACTTCTTTCGCTAGTGTACGGCGCTTAATTAAACGGGATACTTTTAAAAATTTATCTAATCTCATATTTTACTCCTTTTCTTTTCGCTTAGCTTCATTCCAGAAAGCATCTAATTGTTCTAAAGTATAATTAGAAAAAGGCTTTCCACTTTCTTTTACCCTTTTTTCAACATAACCAAATCGTCTCGCAAACTTCTCATTTGCATGTAACATTGCCTCTTCAGGAGATAGTTTATAAAAACGTGCTAAATTTACAAGCGTGAATAATACATCTCCAAACTCATCAAGACGTGACGCATTTGTACCTTTTGTTACTTCATGACGAAATTCCTGCCATTCCTCTGAAAACTTATCCCATGCACCATCCACATCGGGCCAGTCGAAACCTACTTTTGCTGCTCTTTTTTGATAATTAAAAGCTGTTTGAAGGGCAGACGATGACCTATATTCTTCTTCCAATAGTGGCTTATCACTCACACCCTTCTCCTGTGCTTTTATAGCTTCCCAATTGGCTACGACATCTTCCGCATCTTCTACTGAAACATCTCCAAAAACATGTGGATGGCGACGAATCATCTTTTCACTAATGGAAGCTAAAACGTCTTCCAATGTAAAGTAACCCTGATCTTCTCCTATTTGCGCATGTAAAAATACTTGTAATAGTACATCTCCAAGCTCCTCAATCATAGCAAAGTCATCCTCTGCATCCACAGCCGCCAAATATTCATGAGCTTCTTCTAGTAAATATTTTTTCAGGGACTCATGTGTTTGCTTTTGATCCCAAGGACAGCCGTTTGGACCTCTTAGAACAGCGATAATTTGCCTGAATGTTGACCAATCTCGCAATGCCTCTTCCTGTGATTTTACAGGTGGTACATAAACCGTTGTTAAATTATTCACCTCTACACTTTGATCAAGCTCATAAAGTGGTACTGTTATCAATTTTTCCTGTGATGATCCTGCGGCTGTAACCACCGTAACAGGGTATTCATCATCATATTTTTCCATTAATGTAAGCTTTACTTCAGAGGCGCTGAATGTGTCATATACTTGGGCAATTAAAATATGCTGACGCATGTTAATGTCATGCATAGTAAAGCTAGTACCATCAAACAATTGAAAGCCCTCAATTGGGTCAATTTTTAACGCTCCAAAGATTGGGTCTAAAAAGCTTTGTCCTCCCTCAATGACTAAATTTATTCTTCCTTCATCTGAAGCAGCAATCAGTAATTGAACCGTCTGCTCAGCAACAAGTGGGTGCCCTGGAACAGCGTACATAACATCAGCAAATGCTGTTGCTTGGACAAGCTTTTCTACAATTTCCTCATACACAGGCTGGAATGAACTATGTTTTTCATACACAGCATCAAAGCTTTCAAACTGTAAGCCCTCTGCTGACAATGCCTCGAGTACGGGATGATCCACCGTGCGAACAAATAATTTTTGTGCCGCCTTTAATTTTTTATAAACACCCATTTGCAGCTGATCAAAATCCCCTGCACCTAAGCCAATCACTGTTAAAGTTTTCAATTAATCCACCTACTTTTTCCGATTTAACCATAATTGATAAACAGCCATTCTACGTCCAAACGGTAGTAAATACCATTCTTTTTCTGCCAATACTCGTAGCTTAGCAATCACTGTCATCATCACAAATGCACCGATACTCACTGCTGAGAAACCTGCTATCACCGCCACCATTCGAGGCGATAAATAAGGATGTAGCAGTTCTGGTACAAGTTGTAGCCAAAGTATTACTACAGCCGTCATAAAGATTGCTGCAATGCCAAATTTTTTATAAAAGCTACTAGGTGCTAATTGCACTGCTGTCATTTTCTTCAAATAGAAAACTAGCATTAGGGCTGTGAACAATAACCCTGTATTGTTAGCAATGGCTGCACCTAAAACGCCAAACAAACGAATAGTCAGCACATTCAATATTATTTTCAGGATAAAACCAACCAATAAAAATATAGCTGGCCTTTTTAATTTTCCATAGCCTTGCAAAATAGCTGTGAACGTCAAAATAATTGACAAAGGGACGATTTGTAACACATATACCATGAGTACTTCTGACAGTACATCCGTTTTAAAGAGCATTTCATTAATATAAGGCATAACTAGTACTAAACCTAAAGATGCTGCTCCTCCAAATAGCACAGATGCTCTATATGTTAGCTGTATAAACGGAATGGCATTACGACCTTCATGCTTTTTAGACATATGTGCGACAAGTGGCACGATTGCCAATGAAAGTGAAGATGCAATGACGACGCCTAACTGTACCAAAGGCTGACCTCGATCATAAATACCTTTTGTTTCCTTCGCCATTGTTTGGTCCATGCCACTATCTAATAACAACGAATAAATTGTAAAGGAATCAACTAACTGATAGCCAAGCAATAACAAGCCACTCATACTAACACTTAAACTGAGTAGTGTGACCTCTTTAATAATTGGATAGCCTGCATAATGCTGCTGTAATTTCTTATTTTTCACTAGTCCAAATCTTTTTTTAAAGATAAATGCTAACACAATAAAACCAACAACTTCACCAACGACTGTACCTATAATAGCCATCTGTCCAGCACCGTATAGCGATTTTGTCGTTGCCATTATCATAAATGTACCTGCTAAAATAACAGATACTCTGACAGTTTGCTCAAGCACCTGTGCATAAGCTATTGGCTCCATAATCCCTCTTGATTGGAAGCCTCCTTTAATAACGGCAAGAGCTGGCATAACAAGTACTATAAATGAACCTGTTCGTATTAAAGGTGCTAGCTGGGCATCACCCATAAACTGTGCAATCATATCTGCTCCACCAAACAAAGCTGCAAAGAACAGCAATGATAATACAGTTAGATATCTAAAAACAATACGTATAATACTGTTTCGTTTTTTATTTCGCTCCAGTGGATCTACTATACAATCATTATCTGCAAGCATCTTAGAAATGGCTACTGCAAAGCCACTAGATGTCCATACGACAAAAATAGAAATGACTGGATATACTTGCTGGTAAATATAAAAGCCTTCATCCCCAACAAGATTTTGAAAAGGCACACGATAAATTGCACTAAGAACCTTTACTATCAGTGCTGCAATTGTAAGCAGGGCCGCACCCTTCATGTAGCTTTTCATGCCAAAACGTTCCGACATAAATTGCCCTCTTTCCTTCTTTAACAATGCCAATAGTATAGCATATCTCAAAAGTTTGACGCGCCCTATAGCATCTCTTTTTATTATCGACATAAGGACTATGTAAAAAAGTTATTGTACAGCCTCAAAAAGGCAGCACAATAACTTTTAATTTCAACTAAGTATTCATTTGTTTAGCTAAGAAGTTTGCAGCCGTTTCGACAACTTTTACTTCTACTTCACCTACAAAGTGTACCTTTGATAAAACGATAATACAGCCAATAGGATCACCATTTACCATTATAGGCGTTGCACAATATGACTTTACTTGCTCATATTGTCCAGGGACAATCTCGATAGTTGTTTCCATTTTCTCTATTTTTGTTGAACGCTCGTCCATAAATCCTTCTGCAAAGGAAGTAATACGACGATTAATGTACTCTTTTTTACCGATACCTGAGACAGCAATTACTTCATCTCGATCGGTTACAAACGCTGGAGTACCTAACGTTTCATACAATGTTTCCACATACTCTCTTGCAAATTCCCCCAAATCATTAATAGGAGAATATTTCTTTAAAATGACTTCGCCTTCACGATCTGTATAAATTTCTAGCGGGTCACCCTCACGAATACGTAGCGTCCTACGAATTTCTTTTGGAATAACCACACGCCCTAAATCATCAATACGACGAACAATTCCTGTTGCCTTCATTCTTAATGCCTCGCTTTCGCTACAATGAAATTTTTATTCAAATATAGTATGGTTTTTTATGAAACAATCTATGCAAAAACTGAAGAAAAAGGATTTCACAACCAACAATATTTTTCAAAAACCTTAAAAATCATGCTATAAAGGCTATTTGTGTGTAGAATTTAACCTTAATCAACTTAAATTTAGAATAACCAATTGAATAAATTTCTATTAGTGATTACTGAAAAAATTTATTGAGTAATTAAATTTTGATCTCAAAATATAAAAAGAAAAGCTGATCGTTATCCTATGTAAGATACAATCAGCCTTTCTTTTAAGGTTGTTTTTTTGCATTAGAGATCATTTGCATCATCTCTTCTAAAATATCAAAAGGCTGATATTTTCCACACTTTCGTTCATCAATTGTTAATTTCAATTGCATATTATCCATGCCGAAGCCAACAGCACGTTCAAATTTCATGGATTGCTCTACAATTTTACCACCATCGACATTTGCCGTACCTTCTTCTGATAATAAAATCGTAATAATTTTTTGCTTTTCCTTTACTGATAATACACCGGCATTTAAGCCCCATACCTTCATACGTGCAATTTTTAGTAACCGCTCCGTTTCAATCGGAAGATCTCCAAATCGGTCTTCTAATTCCTCAATGATTTCATGATATTCTTCCACCTGATCCATTGCTTTAATACGTTTATACATTTGAATTTTTTGATAGCCATCTGGAATGTATACATCTGGGATATATGCATCAACGCTTAATAAAATTTCAATATCAGGTCTTTCTTCTTTTTTCACACCTGTTTGACGCTCTGCAATTGCTTCTTCCAGCATTTGTGAATATAAATCAAAGCCTACTGAATCGATAAAGCCGTGCTGCTGAGCCCCCAATAAGTTCCCAGCACCTCGAATAGATAAATCTCGCATCGCAATTTTAAAGCCTGATCCAAGCTCTGTAAACTCTTTAATTGCCTGTAATCGCTGCTCCGCCACGTCTGTTAAAACCTTATCACGTTGATACATAAAATATGCATATGCTACTCTATTGGAACGACCTACACGTCCTCGCAATTGATAGAGCTGTGCCAAGCCCATTCGGTCAGCATCATGCACAATCAATGTATTCACATTTGGTATATCAACGCCCGTCTCAATGATAGTCGTTGTTACAAGGACATCATAGTCACCTTCTAAAAAGGCTAATATCACCGATTCTAGCTCTGATTCTGTCATCTTACCATGTGCGTGTCCTACGCGTGCTTCTGGAACAAGGACTTGAATTTCTTCAACCTTTCGAGCCATATCCTCTACTCGATTGTATAAATAGAATACTTGCCCTCCACGCGCCATTTCTCGTTCAATGGCTTCACGTACTAACGCACCACTATGTTCCATTACATACGTTTGTACAGGGAAACGATTAGCTGGTGGTGTTTCAATGACAGATAAATCACGGACACCTACCATCGACATATGAAGTGTTCTTGGAATTGGGGTAGCCGTAAGTGTTAAGACATCTACATTTGTTTTTAACTGTTTAATCTTTTCCTTATGTGTGACACCAAAACGCTGCTCCTCATCGACAATAAGCAGTCCAAGGTCTTGGAACGTTAAATCTTTCGATAAAATTCGGTGTGTACCTATAACAATATCAATTTGCCCTTCCTTTAATCCCTTTAACGTAGCTGTTTGCTCCTTTTTTGTACGGAAGCGTGATAGGAGACCGACATTCATTGCAAAATCCTGGAAACGCTCACGAATTGTTTCGTAATGTTGCTGAGCCAAAATAGTTGTTGGCACAAGAAAAGCCACTTGTTTTCCATCCTGTATCGCTTTAAACGCAGCTCGAATAGCTACCTCTGTTTTACCATAGCCCACGTCGCCACAAACAAGACGATCCATAGGGCGTTCACGCTCCATATCACGCTTTACTTCAATAATGGAACGTAATTGATCCTCTGTTTCCTCATAAGGGAAGGATGCTTCAAAATTACGTTGATCATCGTTGTCTGGAGCAAATGGATGTCCCTTCTCAGCTTCACGCTTCGCGTAGAGCTTAATCAAATCATCAGCAATATCTTGCACAGCTGAGGATACCTTAGCTTTGGTCTTTTTCCATTCTGCCCCACCAAGTTTATGTAGCTTCGGTTCACGGTCTTCAGATGCCACATATTTTTGAATCAAGTCAATTTGCTCTACCGGAACATATAATTTATCATCAGCTCGGTAGCGAACGTGTAAATAATCTTTATGTGTACCATTTACCTCTAAGGTTTCTACACCTATATATTTCCCAATACCATGATGAACATGGACAACGTAGTCACCAGGTTTAATTTCTGTATAGCTTTTAATACGTTCTGCATTGGTCATCTTTTGAGAGCGTGCTTTTTTCTTGACCTGCTGCTTAAAAAGCTCATCCTCTGTCACAATTGTTAAGCGTTGCAGAGGGAGCTCAAAACCGCTAGAAAGTGTACCGTCTACAATATAAATACCCGGTTCTGTAGGCTTACCACTTACTGCATAAATATCATATTCCTCTAGCATTTGCTGAACGCGTTTAACACGCTCTTTATCTCGGGCAACGATGAGTACTGTAAATTTACCAAGTAACCAACGTTCAACTTCGCTTTGTAACAATGACATTTGCCCATGAAACTGTTGCATTGGTTTACAAGAAAAATTCGTTGTCTTATTAAATGTTACACCTGCAAATGTTCGAGAAAATAATGAGAAATACAATTTTTGTTGAGACAGCATTGCCAAAATTTCTTTTAAGGAGAAAGCTGGTTTTACATCATGAACCATTTTACCTTCTTCAATTAACGATAAAAACCATTCATCCTCTTCTCGTTCCCAAGCATCCATAACTTCTTGAATACGACCAAGCTCATCAAATAACACGATTCCATCATGAGCAAAATAGTCACCGAGATAGGCTGTTTTCTCATACAACAACGAACCATATTTATTTACATAGTCAGGTAAATTACCCTGCTGTAACAATTCAATATCATATTGAATATGCTGAAACAGTAGCTCTTTTGTCTCCTGTTTTTTAACCTTCTTTAAGCTTGTTGCTAAAGCGGCTTCTAAGCGATCAGCCAATGCCACCCTTTCTTCCTTCGTTAAAATTACTTCTGACGCAGGAAGGATTCGAATTTTTTGTAATTTATCAATGGATCGCTGATCATCTGCTGAAAATGTTCGAATCGAATCCACCTCTGTATCGAATAACTCAATACGAATTGGGGACTCTAAATAAGGAGGATAAATATCTAAAATTCCGCCACGTAATGCAAATTCTCCAGGTGTTGTTACCATTGAATTACGGACATATCCCATTCCCACTAATGTTTGTAGCCATTCATCAATTTGAATATCTTCACCTACTGCAGTTTGTAAAAAGTATTGTAGCCAATGTTCTTTTGGCTGCATCATTTTGCGTAAGCCTGCAACTGGTATTACATAAACAGCCTTTTCACCTCTAGCTAGACAATCGAGTGTAGCAATACGTTCTGCACGTAATTCAGGTGATGCTACAGACAAATCTGCAGCAATAAACTCATCAGCAGGATAATAATGAACATATTTTTCTCCTAAAATACCAGCAAGCTCATCAACCATCTTTTGTGCCTGCAATAAATTAGGAGAAATTATATAGATCGGTTTTTGTACATATTCGAATAACGCATCGACCATTACTGGGCGTGCGCTTCCTGTTAGTCCTGTAATAAGCTGTGATACAGTTTGACCGATCTGAATCTCCTGTAAAAATGATGTGATATGTTTGTCCTGCGACACTAACTGTCGTAAAACTTCCACAGTCAAAAGCTCCTTTCAGCGCGTATTTCTATCGCTATATACTATGAATCTAGTACGATAATACGTATCAATTTTTGTCATTTGTTAAACGGAAAAAGCTTTGAACGCACACAATGTGCGCCAAAGCATCTCTCCAATTATTGAATCCATTTATTGAGTGCATGATAATCTGGATATTGTCTCAGCGAATCCTCACATTGCTCACATATGCAGTGCACAGTTGTATGTCCATGTTGATCTTTCTCAACATAATCATCCGCTTCTCCCATTTCGAAAATATGCAGCTTTCGAATTGTATCATCTGCATCAAATGGGAGTGTCCCTATTTCTACTTCACAATGCCGACATCGATAGCGAACTGACATCTCCAAATCATCCTCCTTTAAGCAGCTTACTACTTAAAGTATAGACATTTCTAAAAAGGATTATGCACTATTCAATAATCACTAAGCATGAATGTTTTATTTCTTTGACTTAAAAAATGAATAATCTTAGCATTGTGTTGGAGACTATCAATAATACTGCCTATGACACTTACATCTACAAAAAATTGAAACTTATAGCCGTTTTTATTTGGCTATCCGTTAAAATGATTCATGACATCAAGAAATGGCTTTGAAAGAGATGCTTCAACTGCATTTACACACTTCTCAACAGTGTTTTCTATGGCAGCTTGGTCTTCTTTCGAAAATTTTGACAACACATAATCTGCGACCTTCATACCAGCGGGAGGGCGACTCACACCAACACGGATACGATTAAACTCTTGCGTGCCTAAATGTTGAATCAATGATTTAATTCCGTTATGTCCACCCGCACTTCCTTTTTGACGAAGGCGTAATTTACCTGTTTCTAAATCTAAATCATCATAGATGACAATTAAGTTTTCCACATCAATATCAAAGTAATTCATAAGAGGCCCAACACATTCCCCTGATAAATTCATATATGTTAAAGGCTTAACAAGTAGAACCTTTCCTTCTGGACGATGTACAGTTGCATACATACCATTAAACTTTGAATTTGTTAAAGGTGTACCCCATTTTTCAGCTATTGCATCAATAATATCAAAGCCAATATTATGTCTTGTATGCTCATAAGGTTTACCTGGGTTCCCTAAACCAACGATAATTTTCATAAGTACCTCTCTTCTTTTCCATCTAATAGTCATTATTTTACCATATCGTACACTAAGAAAGCATTTCGTACATTCTTGCATAAAAATTATTTAAACCAAAAAGGCTATTAAAGAGATGTAGCCTCTTTAATAGCCTTTGCAATATATTGTTATTATTGTTCTTCTTCGGTAGTTTCAATAGCAACTGGAGCCATAAGTGTGACCAAGATATGATCATCTTCACTAACAACATCAAAACTAATAGTCTCACGAATATCAGCTACCGTGATGGTTTCGCCAATTTTAAGATTCGTAATATCAATTTCAATTGCTTCAGGTAAGTCAGCCGGTTTCACTTTAATTTTTATCTCTAAGTTAGGCTGCATCAAAATGCCACCTTCACTTACACCAATTGACTCACCAACTAGTTTAATAGGGACATCCGCTTCTAACGCTTCAGACATATTAATGGCTAAAAAGTCTACATGGTTCACTTCATCTCTTAAAGAGCACTGCTGGATCTCTGACACCACAACATTTACCTGTTTTCCTTCTAACTCCACCGAGAACACACTGTTTTGTCCATTTTTTTGAATAGATTTTTTAAATTCTTTCGCTGAAATAGAAATTGGGGTTGAAACTAAATTATAGCCGTAAATAACCGCAGGAATGGCTCCCCCTTTTCTAAGTTGGGTTAAAGTCGAACGATGCCCAGCTTCGCGCTTTGTAACACTTAATACTGTACTCATATCTATATCTTCCCCTTCTAAGAAAAATTATTTACGCCTTACTACAAATGTCACTACACCTCAAAAGGATACGCATGACAATTGTTGAAGGCTATAATAATATTCACTTCTATCTTTATAAGTCGTGAAATATTATTAAGTCACAATTACCATTATACCCTTTTATAAGAAAATTCACACAAAAGAGACCTATAAAAAAACAAATCTACCTGTAAAGATAGATTTGTTCTTTATTTAGCCATATATTTATTAATCGAATAGAGTACTTACAGATTTGTTTTCATAAACACGAGAAATTGCATCAGCCATTAATTTAGCTACTGAAAGCTCTGTAATTTTTGGTGATTTTTTCTCTTCAGCCAGCTGAATTGTATTTGTTACAACTAATTCTTTGATTGCAGAATTTTCGATACGTTCGATAGCTGGACCAGACAGTACTGGGTGAGAGCAGCAAGCATAAACTTCCTTTGCGCCAGCAGCACGTAATGCATCTGCACCAATCGTAATCGTACCCGCAGTGTCAATAATATCATCAATCAAGATTGCCACTTTACCATCAACATTACCAACAATGTTCATTACTTCTGCAACGTTTGGTTTTGGACGACGTTTGTCAATAATTGCAATCGGTGCTTTTAAACGTTCTGCCATTTTACGAGCACGTGTTACACCACCGTGGTCTGGAGAAACTATTACAATTTCATCCGCTGGAATACCTTTTGATTTGAAGTAATCAGATAATAAAGGTACCGCCATTAAGTGGTCAATCAAGATATCAAAGAATCCTTGAATTTGAGGTGCGTGTAGATCCAATACGATAACACGTGTTGCACCAGCAGTTTCAAGTAAGTTAGCCACTAATTTAGCTGTAATTGGCTCACGTGCCTTTGCTTTACGGTCTTGACGTGCATATCCATAATAAGGCATTACAACGTTTACTGTACGAGCAGATGCGCGTTTAACTGCATCCACCATAATTAAAAGCTCCATTAAATGTTCGTTTACAGGTGCAGAAGTAGACTGCACGATAAACACATCACAACCACGAATACTTTCTTCAATGCTAATTTGAATCTCTCCATCGCTGAAGTGCTTAACAGAAGATTTCCCTAATTCAACACCCATTTCTTGCGCGATTTCTTGAGCAAGTGGATTATTAGAATTAAGTGAAAATATTTTTAATTGTGAGTTTGCATAATGATACGGCATGATGGCCTCCTGTTTAGTTGATAATTATTTTGAATTTAATTTGCTTACATAATTCGGTTTGTTTTCTTGTCTTGCACGTGCAATAGCAAGTGCGTCTTCAGGAACTTCTTTTGTAATTGTAGAACCTGCTGCAATAAATGAACCTTTTCCAACTTTCACTGGTGCTACTAAGTTGGTATTACATCCTACAAATACATCATCTTCAATAATTGTTTGGAACTTGTTTTTTCCGTCATAGTTGACAGTAATGGAACCACAACCAATATTAACATTGTTGCCAATTTCCGCATCGCCAATATAGCTTAAATGCGATACTTTTGTGTCATCCCCAAGCTTACTTTTCTTCACTTCTACAAAGTTACCAATTTTCACATGGCTACCAATATCAGAAAGTGGTCGAATATTTGCGAATGGTCCTATCGCTGTGTCTTCTGCTACAGCGCTTTCACGCACAACAGAAGAATGCACTGTTGTACGATCACCAATGCGGCTATCTATAATTTGTGAGTTAGGACCAATAAGACAATCCTCTCCAATAATTGTCTTCCCTTCAATCATAGAGCCTGGTTGAATAATAGTATCACGGCCAATCACAGCATCTGCACTAATATACGTTGCCTCTGGATTAATGATAGATACACCATTACGCATATGCTGCTCATTAATTCTTGTACGCATTAATGTCTCTGCTTGTGATAGAGCAACACGATCATTGACACCGAGTGTTTCCTCGAAATCTTCCGTTACATACGCTTCAACAATCTCGCCTTGCTTTTGTAATATTTCAATAACATCAGGTAAATAATATTCACCTTGAGCATTGTCATTTTTCACAAGCTTTAACGTCTCAAATAACGCTTTGTTATCAAAACAGTATGTGCCTGTATTTATTTCTTTTACTAATTGCTGCTCTGTAGAAGCATCCTTTTGCTCAACAATTTGCTCCACTTGTCCATTGTCGCCGCGTAAAATACGACCATAACCTGTTGGATTATCTGCAAGTGCAGTTAAAATTGTTGCCTTGGCACCCTTTGTTTGATGATGCTCAAATAAAGCTTGCATTGTTTCAGGGCGAATAAGCGGTGTATCACCACAGACAACTAATGTTGTCCCTTCTTCACTACCTAAAATAGCCTCTGCCTGCTGAACAGCGTGTGCAGTACCTAGTTGTTCAGCTTGTAAAACATACTCACTTTTATCGCCAAGCTGTTGTTGTACTTTTTCTGCACCATGTCCTACAACTGTTACGATGCGATTTACATCTAACGTTTGAATATGATCCACCACATGTTGAACCATAGGTTTCCCACATACTGGATGGAGCACTTTATATAATTTGGACTTCATACGTGTACCTTGACCTGCAGCCAAAATGACAGCAAAAACGTTGCTCATCTGTAAGTCCTCCAATACGCTCATTTTCTCTTATGACTATATAGCAAAATTCATCTATTTTCAAGGTGTGTAGACTTGACAAAAAGATGAATTCCGAAATGAAATGCACCTTATGCTCGATTGATTGTATGTATGTCCATAAACTACTATTTTTCTCTTACTTCCAAAATAAAAAGAACTCTCCGAATAAGAAGAGCTCTTAATATTTATTTTTATCAAAAGTACCTTAAATTTGAAAATTTTTAGAAATTTAACAAATCATTTGATTTTTAGATTGCTCTAAACTTTTCACAGCCTGTACTTTGATAACAATAATATTTTTCTTGCTAAACGCCAATTCCTTCTAATTCTTCAGCTTTATCGGCCTCTTCTGATTCGCTTGAATTGTGATACTCGTTTAAAATAATTTCCTGAATTTTATTACGAGTAGTCGAATTAATCGGATGCGCAATATCCCTAAATTCACCGTCTGGCGTTCGTTTACTTGGCATAGCCACAAATAATCCAGTATTTCCATCAATTACTCGAATATCGTGAACTACAAACTCATTGTCGAGTGTAATGGAAGCAATCGCACGCATGCGACCATCCGTCTGAACACGACGTAATCTTACATCAGTAACTTCCATTTTCTCACCACCTCTCTTCTTAGATGCCTAAATGAAAATATAATATTCTTAATTACCGAATATTTTCCTTTTCATAGTCTATCAAATTTTCTAAAAAATTTGAATACTTATTAATATAATATTTTCTCTAATTTACGTAAATTTTGACAATTGTTTGTCAGCCCTAAAAAAAACTCGCTAAAAGATTGTTCTTTTAGCGAGTTTTCATAGTGTTGAAAAACTAAATGGTCAAGGGACTCTTTGTGAACACTCCTAAGTCAAATGAAGGTGATCTCCGTTCCAGGCTACTCGCTTTGCCGCTGACGCTTCGCTTTCGCGCAGAGCAAGGCTTCCTGTGGGCGAGCGACGAGCCGCTTCCTGCGCTGACGCTCCGTGCAGGGTCTCGTCTGTCTCGCTATCCCACGGGAGTCGAGTAGCCTTGCACTCCAATCCGCAATAGTGTAGAACTTTAAATATATTCTTCCCTCAAAAGTAAAGTAAAAGCATGTTACTCACCATCATTAAATAAATACAATAGTGATACAATTCTATAGTTGTTATCCTGCATTTTATGGATAAAACCACTTTGACTTTATATAAAGTCACTTATTGCTGTCCCTCTGCTTTTCGCAAAAGAAAAAAGTTATATCAAAGCTACATTTTTGCACAAAATAGTGATGGCTAAGACTTCAAACTTATCACTATACATTTATGTGAAATGCCAATAGAAAATACGATGAGCAATGGTTGATTGGAGTGTAGACTGAGTGACTCCTCGGGGATTCAGCGTTACAGATGAGACCCTGGAGCGAGCAAAGCGAGTGAAGCGGCTCATCGGACGCCCCCAGGAAAGCACTCAGTTGGAACGGAGATCAACCCCTCGTTTTGAAAAAGGGCTATACTTTTTAATTTGTCACCTTGATTTCATTGACATAATAGTATTTCAACAACATGAAAACTCGCTAAAAGATTGTTCTTTTAGCGAGTTTTACTTATTTAACAATGGCAATAACTTCAATTTCCACTTTTACATCCTTTGGAAGGCGTGCAACCTCTACAGCAGAGCGAGCAGGTTTATGATTACCGAAGTGACTCGCGTATACCTCATTCATTGCCACGAAATCATTCATGTCCTTCATAAAAACTGTTGTTTTCACAACATGATCTAAAGATGTTCCAGCAGCTTCTAAAACTGCTTTTAAATTAGCAAACACTTGGTTTGTTTGAACTGTAATATCACCCTCTACCAATTCACCAGCTGCCGTTAACGGGATTTGACCAGAGCTGTAAAACATACCGTTTATTATAATTCCTTGCGAATATGGTCCGATTGCTGCTGGTGCATTTGTTGTTGCTACTACTTTCATTTATCATATCCCCTTTTAGAAAAATAGTTACCTTCACTTAATGCAATTGTACGATCTTTTTCATTGACCTCATGAAGCTTAACGAGTGAATAATAATCATCTACTAAAGTTTCATCTGCATGCTCAGCTTCTACAAGTACGGCGATACCTGCTAGCTGACAATCAAATTCCTCTAATAAATTTTTCATGCCGTTCATTGTACCACCGACTTTCATAAAGTCATCAGTAATTAACACACGTTGTCCACTCTTCATACTTCTTTTTGATAATACCATTGTCTGAATTCTTCTGGAAGAACCAGAAACATAGTTGATGCTGACTGTAGAACCCTCTGTTACTTTACTATCTCTTCTAACTACTACAACAGGTACATTTAAATGTCTTGCTATAGCATGCGCAATAGAAATCCCTTTTGTAGCAACAGTCATAATAACGTCAATTTGTTGATCAGCAAATGCCGATGCAAAGACTTTTCCAACTCGATTAATTAAATCTGGATTGCCGAGTAAGTCCGTCATAAATAAATAACCGCCTGGTAACAAACGATCTGAATGCTCAAGCTCTGCCTTTAAATCTTGAATCACTAAACGTACCTCAGCCTCGGACATTTTAGGAATATACTTCACTCCACCTGCAGCGCCCGGTACTGTCATCAATAACCCGATTCCTTTTTCTTCGAAAGTTTCTTTTACAATCGTTAAATCTTCACTAATGGAGGACTTTGCAGATTGATATAATTCAGAAAAATAAGTTAGCGGGATCAGCTGATGTGGATGTTCTAGTAAATAATATGTCATATCCACTAGTCGTTCACTACGCTTCCATTTCATGCGACCCTCTCCTAAACACGAATATTTATAGGTAAAATTAACACAAATTTGCGGTTTTAAGCAAGCGTATTTCGTTCACCTAAAATACGCACAGCATATACTTCTTCACAAAAACCACGTAAACCATTATAAATGCGGCTTACTCGAGCCTCGCTGTCTACTAGACCAAATACCGTAGGACCGCTTCCGCTCATCAATGTTGCATCCGCACCAAAGCGCTTCATTTGCTCTTTTAACATGACTACCTCTGGGTGCAGCTTAAATGTTACAGTTTCTAAAACATTTCCTAATGATGAACACAGAAGCTCATAATTCTCTGTTTCTATAGCATGAATCATTTGCATGGTATTTGGATGCTCTAACCCTTCTACTTTGAGTCCCCCATACACCTCAGCAGTTGAAACACCGATTTTTGGTTTTGCTAAGACTACCCAACAGTTTGGGGGTGGTGGTAATTCCTGGATCCTTTCTCCACGCCCTGTTGCTAATGCTGTGCCGCCATAGACACAAAACGAAACATCTGATCCAATTTTTGCTCCAAGTTCAGCTAATTCATCAATCGATAACCCTAAATTCCATAGCTCATTTAAACCCTTCAATGTAGCAGCTGCATCACTACTGCCCCCTGCAAGACCTGCTGCAATTGGTATTTCTTTTTCTATAGTAATGGATACACCTTGTCCAATGCCGTATGTATCTTTAATTAGACGCGCTGCCTGATAAGCAAAATTACGGTGATCATTCGGCACAAAGTTATCAGTGGAAATTATTTCTATAACGCCATCTGCTCGGGATTCCAAACTAATACGATCTGCTAAATCGACAGTTGTCATGACCATCTCTACTTCGTGATAATTATCTGGTCTTTTATAAAGTACATCTAATGTTAAATTTATTTTTGCAGGCGCCTTTACATAAAGCATCTTTCTTCCTCCCTTATAGCTACACTTATCAATTTATGCTTTGTCGTAATTATTGGCTGGCGCTCCGTTAGCTCTTCGCTTTCGCAACAACCTTTCATCTTACGTACAAGATTATTCATTTTATTTTACCATAATGGGAACCCGAAAATGGAAAAAAAGAACCGTATACCCCTAATTGGCGTAACGGTTCTCTCTCGTCAGTTGTGTTGTTGTGTTAGCAGAAAAATTTCATCCCTGCTAAACGAAATTATTTTTTATAAGTTGGCTATTTTAACAAAAATAGTCTACTTATTTTGGTCTTGCTCATTACTTGCTCGTTCAGCCATTTCTATGGCACGTTTGACCATATTACCGGCGTCACGAGCTTTAATGCCGCCCCAGCCCTCTCGTTGCACAACATCATAAAATCCAAGCTCTTTTGCGATCTCTTCTTTTAATCGAGGTGACATGATACCTTTTCTAGGCATATAAACTCCTCCTTTAACAACTGACGAATTTAGTATGTCCAGAAAAACGCAAAACACTCATGCAGTTTTTAACATACATGAGTGTTTCAGAATATAGAAATAAGTACTAGAAACTATTTTGCGACAGCAGCCTTTGCTTCGTCTAAAAAAGTAATCTCTACTGCTTCAGTTAAAATATCTGTGTAGCTATACGATACGCGCTTGCACGTATTGTCCTCTTGATCAAGCTCAACTACAAAGATAGCACGATATGTTTCACGTAATATCCCTGCACACTCGACCGTTTTCTTGCGACCTCCGTTTGCTCTTAACTGCAAACGTTTACCCAAATGACAATCCAACGACTTTTTAATGTCCGCTAAAGTTTTTGGCATTTTCGCTTACACCTCACTATTGATTAGTATAAGCGATTCGCCCAAAAATGTCAACAAAATATAATATTTTATCAGCCCTGAATAAATATTGTCAACTTATTTTTTATAAAAAATGCTGTTTTTTTTACTTACAAGAAAAAATGTTAACAAAATTTCTTACTTTACAAATGTCGGATAGAGTGCATCCGCTAATTTCCCAAACTCTTGAATGGTAAGTGTTTCTCCTCGACGAGTCGGCTCTATATTTACTGCTGTTAAAGCCTCTAAAATTTTCTCTTTATATTGCTTTCCATTAGGTAAACCCGATTGCAAATTATTGAAGATTGTTTTTCTTCGCTGCACAAAGGATGCACGTGTCACAACAAATAAAAAATCCTCATCAATCACTTTTACAGGGGGTTCATCATGTTTAATTAGACGTATTACCGCTGAATCTACATTTGGCTGCGGCATGAATACAGTCTTTGGCACGGTCATGGCAATATCAGCCTTCACATAATATTGAATTGCTATCGATAATGAACCATACTCTTTCGTTCCTGGTTTGGCTGTTATACGATCTGCAACCTCCTTTTGCATCATGACAACAAAACCTCTTATTGGTAAGCGGTCATTTAGCAATTTCATCAAAATCGGGGTTGTCACATAATATGGCAAATTAGCTACCACCATTATATCCTCAATACCCGGCATCTCTTCCTCAATTACTTTAACAACATCTGCCTTTAAAATATCCGAATGTACAATCGTTACATTATTATATGGACTTAATGTATCTTCTAATACAGGCAATAGTCGCTGATCAATTTCAAAGGATACTACCTTTTTAGCACTTCTAGCTAAGTGTTCTGTTAATGCTCCAATGCCAGGACCAACTTCAATTGCACCACTATTTTCAGTTAAATTTGCATGACTAACAATATTTCTTAAAATGTTTGGGTCTATTAAAAAATTTTGACCTAAGCTTTTTTTAAATGAAAATCCATATTTTTTTAAAATTTCTTGCGTTCTAATTGGTGTTGCAATATCCTTATGCATTGTTTTCCTCCTGATCTAGCTGTGCGACAGCCGCACCAAATTGCTGTTCTGTAATTTGAAACATTTTCAGCCTTTTGTGAAGCTGCTTACCATTTGTTGCGCCAATATTCAACAGCTCCCCGAGACGATCCCGACGATATTTTGCCTGAGGATGTCCAATTAAACGTGCTGTCATTAAATCCTCTAGCGTTATATCATCAATAGTTGGCTTTTCACTATTCGGCGTATAGACCTGTTGTAGTGCCTTACGTATATCCTCATCTGCTGCGTGCTCAATTCCAAGCCCTTTACCGTTTTTGGCAATCGTTTTTGCTTTTGGTAAGAAGGCATGCTTAACACCTTTCACACGTTCTTCTATAATTGCACGAATTCGACGTCCCGGATAATCAGGATCAGTAAAAACAATTACACCTCTTTTATCCTGTGCATGCTGAATTCGCTTCAGCGTTTCTTCTGAAATTGCTGAACCATTTGTTTCTATAGTATCTGCCTGTACAGCTCTTTTAATGGCAGTTGTATCATCTTTCCCTTCAACCACAATGATTTCTTTTATTTGCAAAAAGGCTCCTCTTTTCTACCTTATCTTCAGACCATTTTACAACTGCACTGTATGATTGTACAGGAATACACGGTTATGTATTGTGAACACTTGACCTATGGACAAAGTATTTGCATTCTGCCTAGAGGACACAATCTGTTTCTAGACATAAAAATTACTAAATAAAGATAAAAAAGCTTTCCCGCCAGTCAAAACAGGAAAGCTAAAGTTAGTGAAAAAACATTTGATTAATTTTACAATTTTTTTAATTTAATACTTTTATACGCACTTTCTTTACGCCCCACTTACTAGCCTGGGAATCAGATTGTACAAGTATATCGATCTTATTACCCTTAATTGCACCACCAGTATCCCCAGCTACTGCTGTTCCATAGCCTTCAACCCATACTTTTGAGCCAAGCTTAATAACAGATGGATCTACCGCAATTACTTTTAATCCAGCACCTGAACGTAAATTAATGCCAGTGGCAGATGTACCTGAGCATCCCTTACAGTATGGTGTATAGGCCGTTGCAGTAACATAAAATTCTTTACCGTTAGCTGGCTCTGCTGAACCACGTGATACAGTCGCCGCACTTGCAACAACAGTTTTAGTACCTACTGCTACCACTTGCTTCTTCGGCTCTTTTAAAACCTTTTCAGTTTTTAGATTGTTGGCTACCACTTTACCATTTTCTTTCACGATTTCAAACGTTCGAGAAATAGAACCTTTCTCGCCCGTTGTCACCACTTTTTGTTTTCCCTTCTGCAACGAAGCATCCTGCTTCTTTTCAACTGCGAAATCTAAAGAGTCTTCCACTACATCGATAACCTTTTCTACGCGAACTACTGTGATTTTACTCTTCGGAGTAAGAACGTCCTCGAGGTTATTTTCGACACGATCGAATTCATTAAGCTGAATTCCTTGTTGTTTTAAAAAGTTAGCGACCGTAGTCGAAGTGGACCATACTTGTCTTTCTTTTACACCATCGACAAGAGCTACTTGAAACGCTTTTTGAATATCAATTTTGTTCTCTGCTCCTACCTCTGTATCCAGACCTTGTACTAAAGAGTCGTGTTCAGATACTTGAATATTCGCTTCTTTCAAAATGTCTTTCACTAGTGTTTCAGTTGTCCAAACTTTTGACTGATTTCCATCAACTGAAATAGTTACTTCTTTTGCCTGTTCCCATGAAATTGCTAATCCATTAACAATTTTGGTGTTCAGAGAGGGTGATATTTTGTCATGCTCTGCTATGTCTATATTTTGATCTTGTAATAAATGTTCTACAGTTTTGGCATGTGTTGTTACTTCGATTTTTTCTCCGTTTGCTTCAAGCGTTACGGTTTGTTTAGTACCTTGATAAAGTACAAATGAAATTACAGATACAAACAGGACAAGTGAAATAATTCTTACCACTGTTTGCTTACTCCTCAATGATCCTAAGAACAAGTTTTTCATGGAATTATTTGACATGAAAAAACGCCTCCTTAATACAAGGTTGGATTATACGGACTAGATTTGGCACTGTCAACCCGAAAGTATTTCTAAGAAAATTGACTTCGCCATTTTGACCAACCACAAACCCAATATTGGAGGCATCTCAGCTAGTTAAACGTCAATCCTAAAAAATTTTTTCGCATTGGCTGTTGTTACTTGTGCAATTTCCTCAATGGTTAACCCTTTTAAACGCGCAATTTCTTCTGCCACTAATGGCACAAAAGCTGGCTCATTACGCTTTCCTCGATATGGATGGGGCGCTAGATACGGTGCATCTGTTTCAATCATCAAATGCTCTAACGGTATTTCTGTCGCCACTTCCTTGGGCATCCGTGCATTTTTAAATGTCACCGGCCCACCAAGGCTAATCATAAAATTCATAGCAATACATTCATGTGCAGTTTCTACACTACCGCTATAGCAATGCATAACGCCTCCAACGGATGCTGCATTTTCTTCACGTAAAATACGTACAACATCCCCTGTTGCATCTCTGTTATGAATAATGATTGGTAAATTCACCTTTTGCGCTAAATGAATTTGCTTGCGGAAAAGTGCTTGTTGAACATCTTTTGGGGATTTATCCCAATAGTAGTCCAACCCAGTTTCACCAATACCAACTATTTTTGGATGTGCTGTTAATTCCTCAATCCAATTCAAATCTTCTTGTGTACAATCAATCGCATCAACGGGGTGCCAGCCAATGACACCATAAACAAAATCATATTGTTCAATCAGTTGCATTGTCTTTTCAATGGTTTTACGGTCAAATCCAACTACAACCATTGTTTCTACTTTTGCCTCAAGAGCTCTATCAATAACCTCTTGTAGGTCTTCTGTATACTGATCTGCGTTTAAGTGTACATGTGTATCGATAAACATCGTCATTCTCCTAACATCGATTTTATTAAAAATTATTATTTCATTTTTTGCGTAAGTATTACAAATATATTACAAACAAATTGGTATTGTGACATTACACATAAACCTAAACACCTCAAATGATACTAATTACTCATAAAAATACATTATTTTCCTCAGGTAAATTATCTTACAATAATACTCACTGAAGATTATTAAAAGATTTTAAAAGCCTGCTGAACTTTTTATCATTCAGCAGGCCCACTAAAATTCTTTACTTTACCTTTGCTCCGTTTTCAAGTTTTGGATCAACCGATGCTAACTTTAAAATTCCATCTTTTTCACCAGCTAAAATCATACCTTGCGATAATTCACCCCGTAATTTCACTGGTTTCAAATTAGCGACTACTATCACCTTTTGACCTACTAAATCGTCTGGAGAATAGAACTTGGCAATGCCTGAAACTACTTGTCGTTGCTCGTATCCAAGATCCACATGAAGCTTTAATAATTTATCTGCTTTCGGAACCGTCTCACATGCAGTTACCGTTGCTACACGCAAATCGATTTTCATGAAATCATCAATTGTAATTTCAGGAATTTCTGGAATCTCAGGAGTTTTCGATTGATCTTTAGGTTCCTCTTCCTGCAGCGTTTTCACTGAACCACGCATTTCATCACGAATATAGGCAATCTCTATTTCACTCTCTAAGCGAGGGAATATCGGAATACCTTTTTCTACCACTTTAATGTTTGCTGGAATAGTATTGCCGAATGTTTCAATTGTATCCCATGCTAAGAATCTGTCATCCAAGCCTAACTGCTCAATTATTCGTTTAGGTGTAGTTGTCATAAACGGTTGTAACATGACAGCAATTTGGTGTAAACTTTCCGCCAAATTTCGCATAGTAGCACCTAATTTTGGCTTATCTGTTTCCTCTTTCGCTAGAACCCATGGTTGAGTTTCATCTATATACTTGTTTGTGCGTGAAACAAGTGTCCATAAGTCTGCCAATACAACACTAAATTGCATTTTTTCCATACTTTCTTCATATTTAATACGTACCGTCTCAGCCTGCTCTTTTAAAGCCGCATCAAACTCTGTTGGTAGAAGATTTTCTGTAGGAATAATACCATCGAAATATTTATTAATCATAGAAATTGTACGATTCAATAAATTTCCTAAATCATTCGCAAGATCGAAGTTAGTTCGTTCCACAAATGATTCTGGCGAAAATACACCATCAGAACCAAATGGTAGTTCGCGTAATAGGAAATAACGTGTCGCATCTAGGCCATAACGGTCAATTAACATTTCTGGATAGATTACATTGCCCTTTGATTTAGACATTTTACCATCCTTCATCATAATAAAGCCATGTGCAAACACTTTTTTAGGAAGAGGTAAATCTAGTGCCATTAGGAAGATTGGCCAATATATTGTATGGAAACGAACAATATCCTTTCCAACTACATGTACATCTGCTGGCCAATATTTGTTGAATAATGTTTCATCTTCTGATAGGTAGCCTAAAGCAGTGATATAGTTCGTTAAGGCATCTACCCAAACGTAAATAACATGTTTAGGATCTCCAGGTACTTTAATTCCCCAGTCGAATGATGTTCTTGATACAGATAAATCTTCTAGCCCTGGTTTAATAAAGTTATTAATCATCTCATTTTTTCGAGATTCAGGTTCAATGAACTCCAAGTTCTCTTCATAATAAGCTAATAGACGGTCTGCATATTTCTTCATATTAAAGAAATATGATTCCTCTTTAACTTTATGCACTGGGCGACCACAGTCAGGACAGTTACCATTCTCTAATTGTGTTTCAGTAAAGAATGATTCACAAGGTGTACAGTACCATCCCTCATACTCACCTTTATAAATATCGCCATTATCTAAAAACTTTTGGAAAATTTTTTCGACAGCTTTTTTATGTCTATCTTGAGTTGTTTGAATAAAATCATCATATGAAATATCCATTAAAGTCCATAGTCTTTTTGCAGCATCTGCAATTTCATTCACATATTCCTGTGGATGCTTGCCCGCTTCAGCTGCTTTCTCTTGAATTTTTTGTCCATGCTCATCCATTCCAGTTAAAAAACGTACATCATAACCACGTAAACGCTTATAACGTACAATTGTATCTGATGCTACAGTTGTATACGCTGTACCAATATGAAATTTTCCACTTGGATAATAGATTGGGGTTGTTATATAGAATGTTTTATTTTGTTCGTTCACAAGAACTGCCTCCATTGTTTCACAATATACTATCTATTCTAACGAAGTACGAAATTCGTTTCAATGAAAGTTTGAATCGTACGCGAAAATTGTCGAATCATATATTCAATCCATTAAATGTCTTAAATAAGAAGCTTTTTTACTATAAATAAAAATATATAATAAAAACCTTTTAAAAAAATCGATATATCTGTTTTCTCCTCAAAAATTTTTTTGAAACCAATAATATTAGTGCATTAATTAATTGACGTTTATGGCATTACTTGGTATGATAACTATCAGACAAAGAAATTATGTCGAAATTTGACGAAATACCAATATAACTTTTAACATTAGGAGGAAAAATAATTATGAAATCAACAGGAATTGTTCGTAAAGTCGATGAGTTAGGTCGTGTAGTAATTCCTATCGAACTACGTCGTACATTAGGTATTGCTGAAAAGGACGCTTTAGAAATCTATGTGGATGATGACAAAATCATCTTAAAAAAATATATGCCTAACATGACATGTGCTGTTACTGGCGAAGTATCTGATGATAACTTCCGTCTAGTTGGAGGCAAATTAATTTTAAGTCCAGAAGGCGCAGAAATGTTAGTGAAAGAAATCCAAAATAACTTAAAAAAATAATATGATGTACGCCTAAATCGAGAATAGCGATTTAGGTGTTTTGCTTCTCTAGTTTTTAATATACCCAATTGGGGAGACCCTTATAATGTCCATGTCAGACCTTTCATATTTAAGGGTACTATTTTTTACAATTATTATCAATTTAAACATTTATAATTATTAAAAAAACATAATTCTCAACTTGGTTAAATATACAAAAGAGGTCGCCTCTCTAAAGGCCACCTCTTCTTTTTATTGGCTATGATATTCGTTGTATACATCTCGTTTAGATACTTGCCTTAGTTTCGCTACTTCTTTTATGGCTTCTTTTGATGTAACACCATCCTGAGCAATAATATAATCGACATGTTCAACAAAGGACATCTTTGCCCAATATGCTTCTTCACTATCCTCTTCCTCAATATTGCTATTTCCTTCAAGGACAATACAAAATTCTCCTCGGATTTCCTCATTTTGAGACCATTCTACCGCCTCATTGAGAGTTCCTCTTAAAAACTCCTCGAATTTCTTTGTCAACTCGCGCGCTAATACAATTCGACGATTCCCAAGAATAAGTTCCATATCTTTCAAGGTTTCCTTTAAGCGATGAGGTGCCTCATAGAATAGCATTGTTTCCTGACGTTTTTTTAGCTGCTCTAATTGATGTCGACGTTCTTTTTTTCCGCGATTTAAAAATCCATAGAAGAAAAACGGCTGAGGTGTTAATCCAGATGCAATTAAAGCGGATATTGCGGCATTCGGACCTGGTACCGGCACAACCGGAAAGTTTTGAACAATTGCTTTTTCAACAATATCTGCACCTGGATCAGAAATACAAGGTAAACCTGCATCGCTTACTAATGCTATTGTTTTACCTTCCTGTAGCAACGTTAATAATTTTTCTCCACCCACCGCTAAAT
Source organism: Lysinibacillus sp. NPDC047702 (assembly GCF_050272555.1). Lineage (NCBI taxonomy): Bacteria > Bacillati > Bacillota > Bacilli > Caryophanales > Bacillaceae > Lysinibacillus > Lysinibacillus sp. NPDC047702. Next base: position 48,136 of record NZ_JBNNMG010000030.1, read on the forward strand.
TATGTTCATGATAACTTATTAAAGGTGTTTCAATATCAAAGTAGTTACACAGCTTTTTTGTATTTCTAGTATCTTCTGCTGCTATAATATCTGCCTCTTTTAAAATACGTAGTGCTCTCACGCTCATATCCTCTAGATTTCCAATAGGTGTTCCTACAAGATATAAACAGCCTGTCTGATCGTGTATTGTACTTTTTTGTGATTTCACGATTCACCCCTCCTTATATAATTAATTTTTTGTGTTCTTGTTAGTTGCTTAAAAGCATATTCTGCACGCATTGCCTCTGGCTTTGTTTTAAATTCTTCCATATAAATACATTTCACTGGTCCTCTAGCTCTTGTATATTTTGCCCCTTTACCAGCGTTATGTACAGCTACACGCTTTTCTATATTATTTGTATAACCTGCATAAAGTGATTGATCAGCGCATTCTAGCACGTAAAAGTAGTGACTATTGTTCTGTTCCATAAAGAATTTCTCTCACTTCAGGTGTATATTCATTATTTGCATTATAGACATACAGAGGTGGTAATATTTTTAAATCCGGCTTTCCATCTTTTATTCCTTCTATTAATAATGTATTGGCCTCTTTTCCTTCTTTCGGATAAATAAATTGCATTCGTTTGGGCTCTAAACGATTTTCACGCATAGCCGTAACAATGTCTAATAATCTCCCTGGACGATGTACAAATGCGGCCTTTCCACCCTGTTTTAATAATTTACTAGCTGATTGAATTGCTTCTTCTAATGTTAAATATAGTTCATGTCGTGCAATGGCATGATGCTCACTAAGATTTTTATCACTTGCCTCATGTGCTAAAAAGTATGGTGGATTGCAGGTAACAACATCATATTTTTCAACACCCAATTGTTTTGGTATTTCTTTCACATCTCCAAGTATCATTTGAATTTGATTTTCTAACTGATTGTACTGGATGCTTCTCGCTGCCATATCAAATAAACGTGGCTGAATCTCTACCCCCGTTATTTGTCCCCTAGTCCGTGCACTTAAAAAGAGAGGAATGACACCATTACCTGAGCATAAATCAACAATGTTTCCTTTATAGTAAGGAACATTGACAAATTTCGAAAGTAGCACTGCATCCAAAGAAAATGAAAAGACTGAGGGACTTTGTATAATGCGTAAGTTCTCTGCCAACAAATAATCTAGCCTTTCATCATCCTTTAACCAATCATTCATATTTTTCTTCCTCCTACTATACAAAACAAAAGACTGATACCACCGCAGTGGCAATCAGCCTTCTATTACACATTTTGTTTATTTAAAAATGATAGACAAAACAGACAGTCTTCACCTTTACGTGAACTTCCAAAATGAACATGACATACATGGAAGCCTTCTTGGTACAAACGTGCCAGGTTATCATAGCCCTCTCCAATATCTAGTGAAGTCTCTTTCTTCACATCAGCAGCCTGTACGGAGTTATCTTTAGCAAGTAGTTCTTCTAGACGTGTACGAAGGTGATGATTTTCTGTTTCAAGTGCCTTATGCTCTTCCATCATTAACGCTACAAATTGCTTCAATGCACCAAATTGCTCCTGCATTGCTTCGAGCTGTTGTTCGAACTCCATAACAGTATCTAAGAAATTACGGTCCTTCACCCAAGCCACCTCGTTAAATTCTCTATCTTATATAAGATTTTTTTCGCATGCCAGCAGTTCTTCTAGTGTATACTCAACTGTGCGTTCCTGCTCTTGTAAATATACTTGAATGAGTCTTTCTAGCACATTTAAACTTACAACCCTACCTCGTCCGTCTGGTGTCATCGTCATTTCACCAATGTCAGGCATGCCCTCTTTTGCTTCCTCATATTCATCATTTTCATACTTTAAACAGCACATTAAACGACCACATAGACCTGAAATTTTTGAAGGATTTAAAGAAAGGTTTTGATCTTTTGCCATCTTAATAGAAACTGGATCAAAATCACCTAAAAAAGTTGAGCAACAAAGCATTCGCCCACATGGACCTATGCCTCCCAACAACTTAGCCTCATCACGTACACCAATTTGGCGAAGTTCGATACGTGTTCTAAATACTGAGGCTAAATCCTTTACTAGATCCCTAAAGTCGACACGTCCCTCTGCTGTAAAATAAAAAATAATTTTATTACGATCAAATGTATATTCAACATCTACTAGCTTCATTTCTAGATTATGCTCTATAATTTTTGTACTTGCCAGTTCAAATGCCCGCTTTGACTCAGCAGCATTTTCCTCTACCTGAATACGATCACGTTCATCCGCTGGTCGTAGTACTTGTTTAAGCGGTAATACAACATCATTATCCCCAACAACCTTTTGTGGGACAACTACTTTACCATATTCTACACCACGAGCTGTCTCTACAATGACATATTGACTGTCTTCTAGTAGATATGATGCTGGATCAAAATAATATATTTTACCCGCTTTTTTAAAGCGGATTCCCACTACATTATACAAATGTGTATCCCTCCTGCAGATTTAGCATTAGCTGCTCCATCAATAACGTCCTATTCATGTTACGCTGTAAAGATGCGCGCGCCTGTAAAATAGACTCCATTTGACTAGATAGGCATTCATAAGTCGAATGTAACGCAGCTTCTTTAAAAGTCTGTAACATGTCTGGATAAGTACAAGCTGCCTCGGGATTAGCTTTTATTGACACTATATCACGGTAAGCAAATAGTAGTAAATCCAATGCTTGTTCCATCTCACTTTTTTCTTTAAAAAGTGGCAACCATTCTTCATGCACAACCAGCATTGCTTCATGTACATTTTGGCGAATTGTCTCTACTAATTTTAACACTGTTTTTCGAGCAAGTGCAAACTGCTCGTCATTTGCCAACAATATAGCTGTTTCGAGCTCATTCGTCATCATGCTCACTGTACAAGACATTGAGTAAGAAATATTACTTTCTTGCAAATGCTTTAACAATATATGTCGAGGCATTTTTTGAAACTTTATATGCTGACATCTAGAGCGGATCGTTGGTAATATTGACTGCATTTGCTCTGTTAGCAAAATGGCAGTAACCTCTCCATCAGGTTCTTCTAAAAATTTTAGAATCATATTTGCAGATGCAATATTTAATCGATCCGCATGATGAAGTACATAAATCTTTCGCCCTTCTTCAACACCCATCATCTTCATTTCAGCAACTAAATCTCGTATTTGATCAATTTTAATAAATTGGCCCTCTGGATATATTTGATGAATATTAGGATGATTACCAGAATCAACACGTCTGCAATTTCGACATGTTTCACATGGAACATTTTGATTTGGGTGCTCACATAGCATTAATTTGACAAAAAAACGCATAATATCTACTTTGCCTGTCCCTTTTTCGCCATCAAAAATGTATGCATGTGCTAATCTATTTTTGTCAAAAATCGTTTGAAGCTGCTTCATTACGACAGGTTGTAGTGAAAATAGCTCTTCAACATTCTTGGCCATTTTTTAAAATTCCTTCCTATTAACTGTTACAAATAGTTTGCGATTGCTCTCTTCTCGATACAGAATTACCTGTAATAATTAGAAAAGATAGTTAGTCACACTATATTTGTAGCAATAAGCAAAATATATTTGAAAAAAGCCCGCGCCTACAAGAGAACGAGACACGGGTTTTACATATACAGATTAATTAATAAGCCTTTTATCTCACCGATTTTATCAAGAAGATCAATTGCTTCTTTCTCTTCATCTAAAATATCTTGTGCCAACTCCACAAGGCGAGAATCAATCGTTTCGATAATTTTCAAACGTCTTCCCTCACCAAAACGATTCCAAGTATGTGATTGCTTTAATTCCATACCATGTTCGACTGTTTCTTGTAGAAATTTTTTAACAAGCATTTTAAAACGAGCAAGCTCTCGTAAATTTCGTGATCTTGCAACTCGGTCACCCGCAGTAGAAATATCCCCTAGCAATCGTGTAAGCTGTTCAGTCTGCAATTTGGTTCCCTGCTTGACGACCATATCTCCAAATCGGTTATTTTGATTATTATTTTGTAGTGGCTCTTTGCGATTAGTATTTAACCCGACACGTATATCTTGATTGATCTTCAAGCTGTATTCGCCCCCACTTGCTTTCTTTATCAATACACAAAAGCTAATTTAAATTTCGTACTTAACTAAAAATGATGAAACTGCTCAATTGGTAAAACAAAAACTGTCGCTCCTCCTACTTCAACCTCTACAGGATAAGGTATATAGGAATCCGCATTACCGCCCAATGGTGAAACTGGTGCCACCATTTGTTCCCGAGCTCGGCAATTATCTCGAATAATATCTAAAACTTTGGGTATGAGAGAGTCTTCCGTCCCAATAAGAAACGTCGTATTTCCAGAACGTAAAAAACCTCCTGTGCTCGCTAACTTAGTTGCGCGAAACTGATTCTTCGTTAAAGCATTTGATAAGCGACTGCTATCCTGATCCTGCACTACAGCTACGACTAACTTCATTCGCACTCACCCCTTTTATAAAATTAACCTAGATTGATTTTTGTTACCATTATCTATAGGAATAATTCAATTTAATGAGCGTTTTTTTCTCATTAAATAAAATAATAGATGCTACCATTATATCACAATGTGTTAGACAACTTCATGCTTTTACTGCATTGCATCAAATAATAATGCCCATACATCTTCTACAACACGCTCAATATTTTGATCCGCATTAACAATTTGTATACGCTCTGGATAATGATTCACTAGCTGTAAATACCCTTCTCGAACCTTCTGATGGAAGGCTAAGCTTTCAACATCTAATCGATTTACTTCTCGTTCACTATGAGCATGAATACGTGCTAAACCAATCACTGGATCAAGATCAAATAAAATTGTTATATCAGGTAGTTTCTTACCGATTGCAAACTCATTAATAGATAATACTTCATCCACACCGATACCACGTGCATATCCCTGATAAGCTAATGAGGAATCAATGAAGCGATCACAAATAACCATTTTACCCGCATCCAATGCAGGTCTTACTTTCTCAAAATAATGCTGACTTCGGGCAGCTGCGTACAATAACGCCTCAGTACGCTCATCCATTGCTGTATGTGCAGGATTTAAAATAATTGTCCGAATTTTTTCAGCAATCTCAATACCACCAGGTTCTCTCGTTGCTAATACATCAATATTCTCCTGAGCTAGTCGCTCGGCTATTTTTTGAATGACTGTTGTCTTTCCGGCACCCTCTGGACCTTCAAATGTTATAAATAAATTGCTATTCATCCTGTTTATTGCCTCCAACTATTTCATGACTTCAATCATTTTTTCTTCTAAACGGTGATTTCCTTGGAATGTTGCACCCGTAGCCAGCAATTCCTCAAGCTGACTCAATTTTGCCACTGTTATTTTTTCTCCTGGAACAAGTAATGGAATGCCTGGAGGGTAAGGGATAACCATGCTTGATGAGATTCGCCCCATTGTACGCATATATGGCAACCATTCTTTATCCGATATTTCAATTTCCTCAATAGAATAGGCAGGTTCGGTAATAGCTACGAAATTATAAGCTGTATGCGAAGCCGTTATTATATCTGTTTTTGGTGCATTTAATAATATTGTTATCGCATCCTTAATACGAACACGAATTTCTGCAAAGGGATAGTTATGTCCCTGTTTTAATAAAGGTAGTACCAGCAACACCTGATTTGCATCTGCTAGCTCTACATAGACTTGTTTTGCCTCCAGTGCCTCTTGTAGCTGGAAACCACTATAGCCCTCTACACGAAGTAATAACTTTATAGGATCATCTACCTCGATAACTTTTAAAGAACCGATAGCCCGTAATGCTTCCACCCATTGATCCTTTTTTTCTATTATATATGCACCATCACTCTCCATATATGTCTGTATATAATAGCGTGCATCATCTAAAGATGCTAATAAAAGGTAGGATGGACTGCTAGATTGTAGCATACGTAGATAATAATTTATTTTATCGACATTTATTATATCTGAATTAACATGCATAAAGGATGCCATTGTCATTGCAGGCAGAGTTTTATGTGCAGACTGTACTACTATATCTGCGCCAAATGTTAATGCTGATGGTTGAAATAAGGAACATGCACTAAAATGGGCCCCATGTGCCTCATCCACTAAGACAGGTATTCCCTTTTCATGACAATAGGCAATCTGCTGCTGTATTTCTTTAGACGTCATACCATAGTAAGTAGGGTATGTTAAAACAACAGCCCGAGCCTCTGGATAATAATCAACAGCTTCTTTTAAATCTTTATAGGAAACATGAGTTGCCGTTAGTGTTTGATCATCCCACATAGGTGAGACAAATACAGGTCTTGCCCCAACCAACTCAATTGCATGAAAAATAGACTTATGAGCATTACGTTGAACAATAATCGTATCATCTTTTTTACAGGTAGCATATATCATTGCTAAATTCCCTACCGTAGATCCACCTACTAAAAAGAAACTTTTCATTGTCCCATATGTATCTGCCAATAAATTTTCTGCTTCTAATATCATTTCCTCAGGATGATGTAAGTCATCAAGACCTGATAACTCCGTTACATCATACCTCATAACATCTTTAAAGGCCTGGGGAAGACGAGATAGCTCTCCGTGCTTATGCCCTGGGACATGAAAGGAAATATTTTGTTGTTGTCGAAAGCGCTCTAACCCTTCTACAATCGGCTTTTTCTTTTGCAAAACAAAACACCCATTTCCGTTATATTCTTCTTTAATTATAACACGAGTAAAAAGCTATCCCACTAAGCAGGATAGCTTTTACACCAGATTGACATAAAAACTATTTATCATATAATCTTTCTCCCAACCCAGTGGGCAAATAACGCAAGGGGTATTATTAATAGACAAAAAGGTAAGCAAATTAAAATGTTGTTCCATGTTATCACATTATTCATCAATAGTGAGTGATACAGAATTAAGCTATATGGAATAATGATAATTAATGATGTGACTGCACCAGGTGTTATAGAACGAAGAAATATTGACTGCCCTAGATGGGTAAAAGCATGGAGGAAAAAAGTTAATGTAACAATAGTGAATATATAAATATCCCCTAATTGCCCTTGATTCACAAATTGACTGGCACTAAAAGTCGAACTACTTACAAAGAAGAATATGACCACTACAGCTACCGCAAACTGTGCTGTTGACATAGAAAATTGCTTAATCACTCTATCAGCAGCTTTTTTTGGTAATTTTGCATACAAAATTGGAGATTTACTATTTAACCACTTTTCCACCATAATAATTTCTTCAAAATCATGGAGGATAAACATAATAGGAAATAACCAAATAAGTGTCTGAATATCAATCCACTGAAGCATAGACATACCTTCTTTCATCAAAAAAATACTGAGTAATTACTCAATTTTTTCTAAAAAATTTTTATGTATTTTGAATGCCTTTTAATATGACTGTAACTATCTCCTCAATATATTGATTTATTATTAGACTGTCGCCCATTGTTCTTTCTTCAACTAATAAGTGCGTTAATATTGACGAAAGGAACATTGAGGCTGCTATATCAATAGCCCTCTTCTCAACAGAACATGGAACGACTCTTGATAAAAGTACACTAGCATGTTCACGCATAATAAAAATAAAATCTACAATATCTTCACCAACATCCGAGTTTTGTACGATTTCTGGAGACCAAATAAAAACTAAAAAACTTTTATTTTGTGACAAAAAATTAGCATATAATTGTCCGAATTGAAGTAAAGCGGGATATGGTTCCATCTTGGTAATCTCCATTATTTCCTTTTGAAGAGAACCTATAAATGAAAATTCTCGAATGAGTTTATGGAGAAGATCATTTTTATCTTTAAAATAATAAAAGATTAGCCCCTCTGCTACACCGCTTGTTAATGCTATTTCTTTAGTAGTCGTTGCATTAAAGCCCTTTTTAGTAAATAAATCTAATGCTGCCTCTAAAATTTTATCCTTTTTTGTTGCCAAATACTTTCACCACTATTTCCTTAGAATTTGAGTATTTACTCAAATATAAATTTTTTGAAAAAATTTGTCAAGTTGTTCCATAATTTTACCTGAAACATTTTATGCTTAATACCACACAAGCTACTTTAGGTATCGCCGGAAATTTACATATAAGAGTCCACTATTGTTATGACTGACATTTGGTAATCAACATAAAAAGACCATTACCTCCTAAGAGCAACGATCTTTTCAACTTATAGTTATAATCATTTTTGCATAAACTTAATTGCTCTAATAGTTACTCACTTTTATAAGCTTGCTTTAACTGCCATTTTTTGTACTAGTTGCTCTACTAATTGTGGAACAAATTTTTCTAATATCGGATTCATCATTCCAGCTAAAAAACCACTAGCTTTCATTGTTAAGTTCCCAACAAGCTGACATGTATCGCCATGCCCTTGCTTAATTTCAAAAAAACCATCACCATTTATAGGGTCTGATAAACCTATTAGATCAAACATAACTTGATTTGTAGGAGATTCCTTATATTTAAGTTCCACTTTTACAGCCTTTTGAATAATGCCAAAATCACCTTGAAACACCCAAATCATATCTTGTTCATCTGGAAACTCGTGATGTAAGTAGCCTGGTATAAGTTCAGCCCATTCTTCTTTATTTTGAATAAATGCTTGTAATTTTTCCTTCTCAATTTGTATTTCTTCACTATATAACCCCGTTGCCATTTTAAGCACCCCTTTATTTATAAATGAAAGCTACTTAAATTTTAGCATTTTGTGGTATATGTTTGAACAGAAAAGCATGCCTTTAGTTAAACCTCAAATATTATGAGTATGCTAAAGCAAGTCAATTCTTTAAAAATCCCAAGTCTAAGTTATTAATTTATTTCTTATGAATTCAAAGTTATTTTTAAAATGGCTAAGTATATTTTTATTTCTTCTATCTAATAGTGAAAATCATATAATCAGTATTACCACGATAATTACTCCAAGTTCTCATCACCCAGCTAAAATCTCTGTATAATACCGTATATCCCTCTTTGTATATCAAGTTTAATTCAAATAATCAGAACCACCAGTCTAACTGGTGGTTTGCTCTACGCGTGAAACGCTGGGGTACTGGCCCATGTCTAAAGACACACTGAAAGGTCCGCCAACC
>NZ_JBNNMG010000031.1:0-56588 GCF_050272555.1 Lysinibacillus sp. NPDC047702
AACCGAATGCACATCAGCCACAGCAACCACAGCCTCAATATGGCGGACAAGCATACGGAAATAATCAACCAAATCAATCATTTGGTGGCTCTATGCCTGGACAGGGTTCATTTGGCAGCAATCCAGCTTATCAGCAAAATCAGCCTCCTATGAATCAGCCGAATTATACGCGGGTGGATGAAGACCCATTCGCGAATAATAGGGGCCCAATTGAAGTATCTGAGGATGATTTACCATTTTGAGATGATAAGGGGGAAGGACCATGGCATCACAAGTAGCAGAGCCAAAGTTCTTTTATGAACTACTTAGAATTTTAAAAAATGCTTACACAGGTGATCGAATTAATATAGCTCATGATGCTGAAAAAATTGCTGAAAAATATGAGAAAAGAGGCTTGCAGGAAAAAGCAGATAAGCTTCGAGTACAAGTTCAGCGATTAGGAAACCAAAGAGGCAACAGTAACCTAGACGAAATGGCAAAAAAATTAGGTTATGAATTATTTTACCCGAATGAAGCGGCTATTCGAGCAAGAGATTTTGTGCCAACACAAAAGAATAAAGAAAAAATTGCAGAGTTAATTGCTGTGGTAAGAAAAAAAGAAGTTTTTTGGGAAGCTGAAATACCGATACCTAACAAAACACTCCTGTTTGGTCCACCAGGTACAGGAAAGACGATTAGTGCTCACTACATTGCCAGTTTATTGAATTTACCGCTCATCCTTGTTCGATTGGACACGTTGATTGACAGTCATTTAGGAGGCACAGCCAATAACCTGCGAAAACTTTTTGATGTAGCTAATAAACAATCATGTGTCCTGTTCTTGGATGAATTCGATGCGATTGCTAATAATCGTAATGCGCTAAAAGGAGATGGACCAGAGAGTGAAATGAAACGAGTAGTCAACTCATTACTTCAAAATTTAGATGCTTTGAATGACGAGGTAATATTATTAGCTGCTACAAACCTTGATAGTGATATAGATCCCGCTGTATGGCGCCGCTTTCATAATCGTATGGATTATGAGTTGCCAAATGAAGATGAGTTGCTTTTCTATTTGAGTAAGAACTTAACAGATAATTTCCTAATACATGAGATATTAACGTATCTAATTGGCAGAAGCTTTTCAGACATTGAAATAATTTTAAACAAGGCTAAAACTAAAAGTATTTTAAGGTCTGTTGAATTGTCTGCAGCACTCATTCAAGAATCTTTAGACGAGCTAATACTTCAAGATAGGAGTACATCATGAGTCGTTGTAAAAGATGTAACAGACCTTTAAAAAGTGGTGAATCCATAGTACGACAATATGGGTTCACATGCTGGCAACGGCATTTGGATGACCTCGAGGAGGAGTTTTTGAAAAATCAGCTCACCATATATGACCTGTTAGAAGCGGAAAATCAAGAAGAAATGGGGACACAGGATGTTTCATAATCAATCAACTAAACAGCGTGCGAAATCAGTAACACATGCTAACCGTGGCAAATTTTTAGAGCATGTCATTGATATGGCTAATGAAAAATACCGCAATGCAGGGTTAGCCGATATTCGCAAAATACCCACACCTATACAGGTGACAAAGGATAAAGGCCAAACAGTTGAGGGACGAAAGGAAAAGCCGGAATGGGTGGACTATGCAGGTGTATGTAATGGGCGAGCTGTAGTATTTGACGCAAAGGAAACGAAAGGCAAAAGTTTTCCGCTTCAAAATTTACATGAGCATCAATATGAACTGCTCCGCTCCTGGTACGAGAAGGGGGCTATATCCTTCTTACTCGTTTATTTCAAAGATCTGGACAAATACTACCGCTTGCCATTTCCACCGCTTCAAGCAGCTTGGTTAGGAGCAAAAAGAGGGGAACGAAAATCAATTCCACTTGTTACGTTTGAAGAAAGCGCAAGTGAAGTCAAATCCATGGATGGGTATACATTGCATTATTTATTGCCATTTATCGAAAGTAGGTGGTAAGGATGCTGCAAGGAAAATGCATTGATGCAGGTGCTTGTACCAATTTAAAAGTGGGAGAGGAATATTACCTTTTCCCACACGGGGGATTGGCTTATAACGTAAGCAGATTTCCACATACTGGTGCTCATTTCGGCACCTACCAAAAGAGCCGTTTTGAATTAGTAGATGCTGCTATGAAAGTGTCAACACAAATTAAAAGCAAATACCTAGCTCGTGTAGTGAAGCCTCCATCGCATTTTTATAGGGTTGGCGAGGAATATGTCATCACGGAACCGAAAGCAAACGGCTACTACGATGTGTTTTTGAAATCCCGCCCTGATGTTGCTCCTGTTGGTTCTTACAAGAATACTAGTTGCTTTGAACGTATAGAGCACTTAGGCGATTCAGAAGCGTCTGTGGTCGGTGACATCGTAGAAATTATGGATGAATCGCTCATAAGACGTAAACATTATGAAAATGGTAAACAGGCAACAGTGATAGAAAACTTTTATGGCTGTATATCAATTCAACTAAACAAGCAGCCAGTAGATAAAAAGGTCATAGGTAGCGTGCTCTTAGTAGGCTCAGAACTACAGGCGATTAAAAAAGTTGTATCAGATCCTGTACTAAAAGAAGCGGACATGGCGAACGATATGCCAAAAAAGGTCCGAAAAAAGACGGAAACTGTGAACGAACCTGGCAAAAAACAAAAATATGAACAATTGAGCTTATTTTGAGATAAAGGTGATGAATATATGAAAGCTATCACAATAAAGCAACCTTGGGCGACATTGATCGCATTGAGGGAAAAACAGTTTGAAACACGTAGTTGGCAAACGAAGTATAGAGGAACTTTAGCTATTCACGCTGGTAAAACAATTGATAAAGAATATTGCGAATATCCACCGATTAAGAAAACACTGCAAAAGCATGGAATTGAAATTGCAGATTTACCATTGGGTGCTGTCATTGCTACCACTGAATTAGTTGAATGTCATTTGATACCGAATGAGTTAAGTGTTGCTGGCATTGAATTCGGAAAAAAATTAGAGGGTGATGAACTGTACTTTGGTGATTTTATGAATGGTCGATATGCTTGGGAGCTGAATACAGTGAAAGTGTTACCTGAGCCAGTGCCAGCAAAAGGCAAATTAAGCCTATGGGAATGGGATGGTGTCTGATATTCAATTGAACAATTTTGTGCAGCAAAAAAGGCAAAAACAACCGTCATTTTAAACGGTTGTAAAGAGTTACTATTTACTTGCTTACTTTAATAATAGTACCTTGATTGATTTTTAATAAGTCTTGAACATTTATTTTAACTAAAGAGTTTTCTGAACCACCACCAGTATATACGTAATCCATATTTGTCACTTTTGGATCAACTAAAAAATTTGCTTGAAAACCAAAAGAAGGAACTCCACCTGGTGGGAAACCTGTACGTTCAATAATTTCAATTCCATTAGCAAGTCTAGGCTTTTCTATATTTAATGATTTTGCAACACGAGTTGTACTAGCTCTATTGTTTCCTTTAACAATAGCCACTATTAATTCATTATTTGAGTCAATCATGCAAATATTTTTTACAAAATCGTCTTCCGAGCCATTAACTGCTTCAGCGGCTTCTTTTACGGAGTGACAAGATTGATTAAATACGAAGTGTTCAGCTTTTACATTATTAGAACTTAAAAATTCCTTTACTTTAGTTTCATGAGAATTCATAAAGGTAGCCTCCTAATATTTTTATTTATGTAAATATTAGCACAATAATGTAAATCTTAAAATCACTACTGAACAATATGAGAGGCTAATAAAGGAAGGGTCACTTGTCCGGAAGTGACCCTAAGCACCAAAATAGAAGAAAGACTAGAAAGCTTCATACTATTAAAACGTATGATTGATAATTAAAAATTAAGTTTGTGTAACTAATTCTACGGCTTCCACTACTAATGGAGTTCCTGCTGTGATTGTACCAGTAACACCGTTAAATGTTAATTCTGTTGCAGAAATTGTATATGAATCACCTTCTTGTAATACGCCATTAATATAGAAATTATAGTAGCCATTAGCTACTACAGGGAAAGCAGTAGCGGCAGTTCCACTATCGTCTAGAAAGGCAGTTGCAGCAACAGTAGTACCGTCTGTGACAGTTAAATTTGCTGCTAAAACATTAAAGAATCTTGTCGAAGTGCCTGTAACATTTACATGAATATTGATAATTGAAAGTGCCATTTTTTTCACCCCCTTTCAAGGGATAAAGGAATTTTAGATTACATTTGTTGGAAACCTAATGATTCGATAATTATTGGAGTTCCAGCATATATAGTTGCATTAAATGGGTTAAGAGTTAATGAATATGGGGTTACTTTATATGCACCGCCCTCTTGCATTACAGCATTGATGTAAAGATTAACATATCCATTAGGATAAAAAAGTTTGAATTCTGTTACTGGATCGCTATTATCATCTGTAAATAAACTAGCCGGAATGATTGTTCCGTTTGTTAAATCAATATCTTCTGTAACAATATAGAAATATCTATTTATCGTTGGAATAATTGTTCCGCCAGGAATTACGACTGAAGGAGGTTGCATAGAACAAATGTCAACAGCTTTTATACGGGGCCAAAGAACTCGGTTTTTTTCACAACAACTATCACAAATTAATTTTTGTGGGTCCATTTTTTGTCACCTCCATTCCGTAATATGTTAGTAACCCCGCAAGTTATAGGCGTTTGTTACTTATTAATTGTGAAAACTGTTCATTCACTAATATTCTATGAATTAATGTTGGAAGGTGATTGGTAATATGTCTATTAAAGAGAAATAAATAATATTTTTAAGGAAAGCTGTGAAAATAGAGTCTTGAAGAAGTATAGCGGAGATAGTACTGAACAATATGAAAGAAACTATAAAAGGGTCACTGTGGCATCATCAGCGACCCTTAAAAATGGAGGTATAAAGTAAATGGGTTAGCTTTATACACTACTTTTTTATGATGTGATATGTATTTTTGTATGGATGTTTGTCTGTGAAGAAGAAAGAACTTGTTAAACAATCTGATACTGCACAATATGAGTAAAATGAGAAGGATGGTGAGCAGAATCATGAGCAGAATCATGAGTAAAGTGTCTGTAAAAATCGGTAAAGAAATAGTTGAAGGTGAATTAATAGGTGTTTTTCAGTATTCACAGCCTATTGGAGAATCTCCAATGATTGGTGGTCATACAGGCGGCGTTGTTGCTTATCCAGTAGCTGTTGTAAAAATTGAGAACGAATTAAAAGAGGTTCCAATAAATAGAGTGAGCTGTTTATAAGTTGGCATTCTGAGGATTTTGCATAGGAGGGGGGAATATTTATTGTTTATTATCAGTCGTAAAGATGAAGCGAATTTCCCGAAATTTAAAAACCATATTGAAGCTAGAGAATATTTTCAAAAGCGCTATGGTGACAAATACAATTTAGGTTACTGGGAATATATCGAAGGTTGGGGAAAAGTTTATTTCGATGATTTAGATGGACAACCAGTACAAATTCGAGAAGATGGATTTGTGCATGTAGTTTATTAATAAAAATAAAAAGCTGTAGTGTGTGACGACACTACAGCTCTAAATTGATTCCTGCCCTTTTTTAAGTTCAGTCAGATAATTGATTATATCATAGGGGGCAAAACTATGACAGAAACAACAACTCTAACAACAGAACAAATTGAATTGATTACAAAAATAGCTTCTCAAACCGCTTCACAAACAGCTTCTATTGTTGCTATTGAGCAGTACAAACAGGAGCAAATTCAAAAAGAGAAACTAAAACATGATCGCAGGCTTCGAAATGTAAAAGTTCTATTGCGTAATTATCGTTCTTTCGTAAAGCATGCTGCTGATATTAGAAACGACATTGTTAAAATTGATCGCAAATTAGCTCTGGATGAATTAGACACTGATGAATTTGCAGTTGAGGCAATCAAACGATCTAAAAAAAGAACATTGGCTTTAATTAAATTTATTGACCGTATGCTCAATGTATATAAAGAGATGTGTGAGGAAGCTTCCTCAGAAGAAGAAGTAAGACGGTACAATACAATCTATCATTTATATATATCACCTGAGAAAAAAACGCATGCGGAGGTTAGTGAATTTCAGTTTTTAACCGAAAGAACTGTTTACAATGATGCAAAGAAAGCCTATGAGGACTTGACAGTACTGATTTTCGGGGTAGATGGTCTACGCTTTCAACAATGATATGCCATTTCAAAAACACTTCATTTTATTTTCATTACTAACAAAGTATGATGATATTGTAAGACTAATGTGTATAACTGGAAGCGGAGGAAATTAGTCTTTTCTTAACTGAAAGGAGTGGTTTTTATGTGAATGTCACACCTTCTTTTTAATTCAGTCAAACTTACTACAAGCAAGTGCACGGAAATGCACTAAAAAATTAAAACACAATTCTGCCTTACAATAATAAATACTTACAGCTCTTTAATGTGAGAAAATGAGCTGTCTCGACAATTAAATATTTTTATCATGTAGAGCCTTACACCTAGCACGGTAAGGCTTTTTCTTTTGCTTTGAAAAGCAAGTATTGATTAGAATAGCTTCCTCCCTATTCAATTTCGGTGCTTGCTTTTGAGAGTTTATGAAAGGGAGTTACTGTATGAAGATAAAAAATATACCTGTAGAAAAAATCAATCCAGCACCATATAACCCAAGGGAAGAACTTAAACCTGGTGATTCGGAATATGAAAAGTTAGTAAGATCAATTAAAGAATATGGTTATATTGATCCTCTCATTTGGAATGAACGAACTGGCAACCTTGTTGGTGGTCATCAAAGATTTAATGTACTTTTGGCAGAGGGATATACTGAGTTGGAAGTATCAGTTGTAGATTTTTCTGAGGAAAAAGAAAAGTTTGCTAACCTAGCCCTTAATAAAGTAAGTGGTAAATGGGATGAGGAAAAACTTGCTGATCTTTTGGCGGAACTTGAAGGAAGTGAATTAAATCTCGGGAGCGGTTTTGACCAAAAAGAGATTGAATCACTAATTAAGCAATTTACTGAACAGGATGACGAAATGACGGAATTTTTCAATCAAGAACTGGCTTTAGAAACATTTGAAGAGGATAATTTTGAATGTAAATGTCCTAAGTGTGGTTTTGTATTTGATCCTAAGGAGAATAATCAATGAATGAGTGGAATTGGTCATTATGTGAGTTGAAAAATGTTGAGAAAAACAATCTCAAAGTGTTTAGTTGTTTTTCATGTGGTGGCGGTTCAACTATGGGATATAAACTAGCTGGGTATGATGTCATTGGTAATGTGGAAATCGATTCAGAAATGATGGAGATATACAAAAATAATCACAATCCTAAATACTCGTTTTTGATGGGCGTACAGCAATTTAAACATATACCTAATAAAGAATTGCCCGAAGAATTATTTAATATCGACATTCTAGACGGCTCACCACCTTGTAGTGTTTTTTCTACAGCTGGAAAAAGAGAATCGAAATGGGGCGCAGCACATCATTTTCGAGAAGGGCAAGCTAAACAACATCTTGATGATTTATTCTTTGACTTTCTTGATGTAGCAGCGAAGTTACAACCGAAAGTTATAATTGCCGAAAATGTAAAAGGGATGATTATAGGGCAAGCAAAAGGTTTTGTAACTCTTATAATGAAAGCCTTTGAGGATATTGGTTACACGCTACAAATTTTCTTATTGAACAGTGCAACTATGTGCGTTCCTCAACGCCGTGAGCGAGTTTTTTTTATCGCGCATCGAAAAGACTTAAACCTACCAAAACTTGAAATGTCGTTCAATGAAAGACCTATCTTATATAAGGAGATTCGTTCAGGTAGAGGAAAGCCACTTAATCAAACGACTACGACCTATAAGCGGTGGTTAAAAAGACGTCCTATCGATAACAACATAGGTGACATTACTAAACGGACTGAGGGAAAAGATAGTTCATTTAATACAATCCTTGTCAAAGACAACAAAGTTCCATATACATTAGCTAGTAATTCGCAGTTCATCAGATATGATGAGCCTTTTTTTATTAGCGAGACAGATGTTATTCGAATTCAAAGTTTTCCTTATGACTATGATTTCGGAAATACTGATACACAATATGTATGCGGTATGAGCGTTCCGCCAGTAATGATGAAAAAAATAGCAGAACAAGTCTTTCTTCAGTGGTTGAAATAAAAAAGAGAGGTGCGCTAACACCTCCCTGAAGTATGTGCCGAATATCGGCAGAGATAGCGTTACACCGTGCACGGTTTTTTCTCAATGCGCTATCTCACTTTCATTATAGATGAGAGGTCGGTATGAGGCAATGAAAAATAGAACAAACGTTCCTTTGGAAAGTGAAGAGAATTCACTTTTATTACTACAGCATGAAATAGAAGTAGTGGAGAATATAAACGAGTCTAAGGAGAAGTACCGAAAAATTGTTCAAGCTGGCATTGCTCAGTGGATTAAGGATTTCAGAAGCGGTCACATAAAAATAAATACAGTGGATGATCTAAAAAAGCTAATCGAGCTTGACATCAACTTGTTAAAAGATGAGGAATTGTGAAAACAAACACAACTTAATGGAAGTGCTGGAGGTGGTGTTTATGACAGATGACTAACTGGGACGACATAAAGAAAGAGTGGGAAACCACAAGCATAACTTTAGCCAATTTAGCTAAGAAATATGATATTAAATTAGGAACATTAAAAAGCCGAAAAAGCAGAGATGCGGAAAAAGGCGAAGAGTGGATAAGGGTTGCAACCAATAACAAAAAGGTTGCAACCCTTTCTGATTCGGTTGCAACCAAAAAAGGAGCTCCCAAAGGCAATAAAAACGCTGTAGGTAATAGCGGTGGCGCTCCGAAAGGTAATAAGAATGCTGTAGGTAATAAAGGCGGTGCCGCTCCATACAGAAACAAGAACGCTGTTACAACTGGCGAATATGAAACGATTATGTGGGATTACCTAGACGATGAAGAAAAAGCAATCTTTGAATCAATTGAAACAGACCCGCTTTTTCAAATTGATTCAACCATACGTGTGTTGACAATAAGACAGCGCAGGATGATGAAGCGGATTAAAAATGTCGAAGATGGTCTTTCAGAAAAGCAAAGGCGTGTACTGAAGCAATTGCGCAAAGTGAAAGAAGCCGCTTCTACTTTTGATGAAGAAACAGGCGAAACTAAAATGGTGCCAATTGTTAAAGAACGATTGGTGACTGTTGAAGTTGAGGAAACCGACTTCAGAGCTATTGACGATATTTTAAGTATTGAAGATGCTCTAACTAGAATTACAAAACAGCTTGTTCAGGCATTAAAGCAAAAGCATGATATTGAAAAATCATATAGTGAACAGCAATCGAGACTCGAACATTTGCAGCTTAGATCAGAAAAGATTAAAGCTGATATTGCTAAAGTTCGTTCCGAAACAAAAGGTGCTGGTGGTAGCAACACCGCAGGCGTTGATTTAAGTAATTTAACACTGGAGGAGTTGAGAGCTATTGCAAACTCTAAGCGATGAGGAAATGAATGCACTAGCATATGAAGCGGAAAAAGAACTGGCAACCCGCTTCTATCGTGATTATGTTGAATACGTACATCATGGGAATTATACACATTTTGCACACACAGAACTTGTATGCAGCGTGTTACAACGCATAGCAGATGGAGAGCATTTATCTGTATTAATTGAAATGCCACCGCGTCACGGGAAATCAATGACCGTTACAGAATCGTTTCCTAGCTATTTTCTAGGAAGGAATCCGAGTAAGCGTGTCATTACTGCTGCCTATAGTGATGGGCTAGCAAAAAAATTCGGACGGCTAAACCGTAATAAATTTAATGAGTTTGCTTATGAGTTATTTGGTGAACAACTGTCTGAATCCAATTCTGCCGTTAAAGATTGGGGCATTGAGGATAAACCAGGAGGCATGATTTCTACTGGGATAGGGGGCAGTATTACAGGTCAAGGTGCTGACCTAATGATTATTGATGACCCCATAAAAAACGCAAAAGAAGCCATGTCACAAACTATCAGGGATAGTATTTGGGACGAATGGGAGGCTACACTAGCTACACGTTTGCATGATGGAGCTTCACTTATTGTCATTATGACGCGTTGGCACGAAGATGATTTAATAGGACGCCTAATAGCTCGCAGTCCTCGTAAATGGATACGCCTACGTCTACCTGCCATTGCAGAAGATGAAAATGACTTGCTCAACCGAGTACCAGGAGAGCCATTGTGTCGTGAGCTTGGATATGACGAGGAATGGGCAACTAACAAAAAGGTAGAAGTCGGCTCACGTACATGGGCTTCATTGTACCAGCAAAGACCCGCTCCTGCAGGCGGTAATATCTTTAAACGGGAATGGATTAAATTCTATGTACGTGATGAGCAAATGAAGCGGGATTGGGGCTTGAGTGATGATGTCATTGTATTACCGCTTCACTTTGATAAAATGGCTCAATCATGGGATTGTACGTTTAAGAAAACAGAAAGTAGCGACTTTGTTGCTGGACAAGTATGGTCACGTAAAAAAGCGCAGTATTTCTTATTAGATCAGGACCACAAACGAATGAACTTCCCAGATACAGTTAAAGCAATTCGATCTATGACTGACAAATGGCCGAAAGCTACAAGTAAATACATTGAGGATAAAGCCAATGGTTCTGCTGTCATAGATACATTAAAAGATGAAATCAGCGGTATTATTCCAGTTGATCCGGATGGTGGTAAGGAGGCACGTGCAAATGCGGTGTCTCCTTTATTTGAAGCGGGGAACGTTTACTTCCCACATCCGAATATGTGTCCTTGGGTGAATGATGTCATTGAGGAAATGGTGAGCTTCCCTAACGGGGCTCATGATGACATGGTGGATGCCTTGACACAAGCGTTGAATCAGTTGTATACGAATAATTCTAGCTTGTTAGACAGAACGAAAAAAATGTTAGGTATTGGTAGGTGATGAAGTTTGAGTGCTCTTGAAGTGGCTCGGCAGTACAAAGAGGATTTTATGCAAGGACATGGGAAAGCAGGTACTAAGGATAAGCTTACTCGGCAAGTACCTGGTATTCGCAGAAAGTTAACACATGCTGAAATATCCGCTTTATATGCTGATAATCCGATTGTACAAAACATTGTTGATATTCCAGCAGAGGACATGACAAGACATTGGTTCACACTTCGGATGCAGGATGAACAACTTGCACGAGATATTATGGGGCGATTGGCAGACCTTAAAGCAAAAGATGCTTTTAAGAAAATGAGGATGTACGAACGTATGCGTGGTGATGGCTTCATATCATTAGGTATTACACAAAAAAATAAGTTCAAGTTAGAAGATCCTTTGAAACTAGATAGTCTACTTACTATAGATTATCTACATCCATTCTCATCGATGAAAGTAAGCGAGTTGTTAATTAATGATGATGTATTTGATAAGAACTATGGAAAGTTGGAAAACTTACGAATTAGCCGAGCATCTAGAAGCGGAATACAAGCCGTAGAGACAGAATCACTTGTTCATTATTCTCGCGTATTGCATGACCAAACGAGACGATTAGAGGATGAAGAACAGGGTATGTCGCTTTTAGAGTCGTTATATGATGCTATTACAGTACTTGATACATCCCTATGGTCTGTTGGCCAGATATTGCATGATTTCACATTCAAGGTGTATGAATCTGCTGACATTGAGAATTTGTCGAAAGAGGATAAGAAAGAGCTCTCAATGATACTGGACTTTATGTTTAGAACAGAGGCGCTTGCTCTTATTGCTAAGGGAGAGACGCTCACAAAGCAAACAACGCCCGTATCTGGCATGAAAGACTTGCTCGACTTTGTATGGGATTATATATCCGCTTCTGCTCGAATGCCTAAGAGCGTCATTAAGGGTCAAGAGGCTGGTACACTTACTGGCGCACAGTACGATGTTATGAATTACTATGCTCGCATTACTTCTGCACAGGAAAATGAAATGAAGCCGCTTCTTGAACAACTTATCCGCATGTTGTTGTGGGCTGAAAATGAACCAGGTGGTCGCATCGATCCAGATAAAGTTGAATGGGAAATTAAGTTCAACCCGCTTTGGTCTGTCGATTCCAAAACCGATGCAGAGATTCGAAAGATTGTCGCTGAAACTGACCAAATTTACGTGTCTAACGGTGTTATCGGAGCTGATGAAGTTAGAGAGACACGCTTTGGTCAGTTTGGTGTGTCTGATGACTTCAAATTTAGTGGTGATGATGCACATTGGCGAAGGGTAGCAGATGAGGTATACAGTGCATGGAAGGAAAACGGCACACATGGCTAAACGTGTACCACCTACTCGTTTCCCTGATGTAGTCACAGCATCCTATTACCGCTCCATCGATAAACTTGTTCAAGAAGCGGGCAAGAAAACTTTAGCCATCTATGATACACAATTAAAAGAATACATCGACAACAACCGCGCAGATAGTAGCGGTTTTTTTATTGAGGATGGACCACTAGATTTCATCAAAAAAGTGTTAAATAGCATGAAAAATGCGATAACCCATACCTACTCACAACGTAAAGTAAATACAACTGCTAATTCATTCATGAAAAATTTAAACCAAGTGAATAAAACCAACATGGAACAACAGGCCAAGGTAAAAGGGATTAATCCAGCAGACTCAGAACCTTGGCTAACGCCATTTATGAAAGAGAATGTTGAAAAAAATGTTGGCTATATCACAAATATTCGTGATGATTACACCAAAAAAATTGAAAAAATCGCGCTGGATGGTGTGAATAATGGCAGCAGTCATAAGCAGATACGCCAGCAACTTGAGGACCAAATTGACATGTCTAGGCGAAGGGCTGAATTTGTGGCTGTAGATCAAACTGGTAGCCTTTTTGGACAGATGACTGCTCAACGTCATCAAAATATGGGGGTTAATCGTTTTAGATGGCGAACATCGAAGGATGAACGTGTAAGAAAATCACATAAAGAGCTTGAGGATAAGATATTTTCTTATGATGATCCACCGGCTGTCGGTTTACCTGGTGAGGATTTCCGGTGTCGTTGTATTGCACTGCCTATTTTCGATGATGATGAGGAGGAGATTGAATCAACAGCAGAACAACCTGTAAATGAGGAATTGACAGAGGAAGAAACGAGGGCTGTGAATCAATATATTAGCTCGGATTCCTATAAATTGAATGATAAGTTGAGAAGAGAATTGCCTCTTGATAAACAGGATGAGATTCTAATAAAAAATTTAGATGCAGCCTTAAAGAAAGTACCAAAATATGAAGGTGATTTAAGTCGTTCGTTGTATTTTTATAACGAAGAAGAATTAAATAATTTTATGAGTAGTCATATGCTAGGTTCTGTAGTGGTGTATAATGAATTTATTTCCACTACCAAAGGTTATGTTTATAATTTTGATGGTCAAGTTCAGTTGTATATTTTGGATGCTGAAAATGGCAGAAATATTAGTCATTTCAATGAAGGTGAACAAGAAATATTATATGAGCGAGAATCGAAATTCAAAGTGAAAAACATCGAAGAAATAAATGGCACTTATCACATTCAATTGGAGGAATACGATGAGTAATAAAAAACCTTTCAGCGATCCAAGATGGACACAGCCGTTAGGGGGAAAAGTTATTGGGAAAGTTGAGTTTACGGAAGAGGAAAAGCAAGAAAACAAAAAGAAGTTTCGAGAGCATTTAAAGAAAATCGGTGTTATAAAAGAAGAGTGAAAACACGTAACGGCAAAAGGTTAGGTGTTTTTATTTTGGTCAAAATCCCAAACGTTTGTGAATTTAGAATGAGGGAATGATTTTATTTGTATGTGGATAAACCTAGTTTCACAATTAAACCCGATAAACCTGTTACTTTGAAAGGGGGTGAAACCATGCCAATGACACCAAAAGGTTATGTTAGCGCAGAATTAGAGAATCGCTATTCTTATCATTCGCCCAAAGAGGACCAACCAAAGCGATATGAGGCTTTGCGAACAAAAGCTAAGGAGTTGGCTCATATGATTGATGAGTTATGCCCTAACAGCCGCGAAAAATCGTCTGCACAGACGAATTTACAACAGGCAATTATGTGGGCAAATGCTGCTATAGCTATCAATGAATAGGAGGAAATAGCTTGAAACTACAACGCTATGACCGCAGTTTAATAAACGATTATGCAGAGACGCCAGAAGGGTATTTAACGGTACGTGTGCCGATTACTCGTCCTGGTGTTTTTCCATATGCTCGACATGATGGCACTGTACGAATGGAAGCCAAGCTGCCTGATGAGATTTTCAGTGATCGCACAATGTATTCAGCCCGCTCCAAACCGATTACAGATGAGCATCCCAACGTACCAGTGACTTTAGATAACTATCAAACTTATTCAAAAGGTATGAGTCATACAGATGCCCATGTAGAAGATTTGAAGCTTTATGTATCCATGACTATTACAGATAAGGATCTTATTCAAAAAGTTTATGATGGCAAGCGAGACATAAGCATCGGCTTTATGAGTGACGTTGTGGCAGAAGCGGGTACATACAACGGGCAGGCTTATGAATATGTACAGCGCAATATCGAAATTAATCACATCGCTATTGTAGATCAAGGACGAGCCGGACCAGAAGTGGCTATTCGTTCTGACAGTGATGCATGGCAGATAGATGCAGATGAAAAAGGAGGAACAACATTGGCAAAGTACAAAATTAACGGTGTAGAATATGACATTGACCCAAAGGTAAAGGCTCACATTGAGAGTTTAGAAGCTTCCACTTCAAAAGACGAAGATGATGAGGAAGAGGAAACAGAACCAGGAAAAAAGGAAGAGCCGAAAAAGAAAAAAACGGATTTTTTAGACGTTTTACAAGGGCGTGTAGATGCTTTAGAGCAAGAACTTGCTAATGAGAAAGCGAAGCAAGCGTCAGCAGATGAACTCGATAAAAAAGTGGCAGAACGTGTGCAATTAATCGAAACAACAAAGCCATTTCTAGGGGATTCGTTTGATTTTACTGGAAAAACAGAACGTGAAATCAAAGAGGCAGTTATTGCAACAACCAATAAGGATTTCAAAGGGGATGGAAAGTCAGATGATTATATCAATGCTCGTTTTGATACAACAATTGAGTTAGTACAATCAAATGGCTACTCATCTACAGGACCTAATTCCATGATTATAGTTGATTCAAGTCAAAATACAGATGTAAATGCAATGCGAGCGCAACGTTTAAATATGCGTTCTTAATTTACTTATAAAGGAGGGCTATCAGATGGCCATTACAGAATATGGACAATACATGTCGATTGCGGGTAAACCGGGACAATTAGCAAATTATCAAGAGTATGCTGCAGACAGTTACCCAGCAAAGGAAGTTATTCCATTTGGTGCAGCTGTGCAATTGAGTGCAGATGGCACAGGGATTGTACCAGTTAAAGTAGGCGGTACGCCAATCGGCATTGCATTAGCGCGCGAAATCCATGATTACACAACTAATGCAGACGATCAAAAATATTTAGTCAGTCAACCAGTGCCAGTTGTGAAACGTGGCAATATTTTTGTAGTTGCTGGCAGTGACGTGTTGAATGGTGCGGCTGCACAGGTGGATGCTGCAACAGGAAAATTTGTTTCCAGTGCTGGCATTGCTTTTACACGTGCTGTTTTTCGTGCAAATGCTACAGCAGATTCGCTTGTACAAATTGAAATTAACTTACCTTAAAGGAGGAACAATCAATGTCACAATTTCGTGAAGATGCTTTACTACGCCCACAGGATTTGGAGGCGGTAGATAAAAAAATTTACGAGCCTAAAAAAGAAGAACTAAAGGCTCGTACCATTTTTAATGTGAAAACAGACGTACCAGAAGGAGCAGAAACCTATTCCTACGATGTAATGACACGCTCAGGTGCAGCTAAAATCTTAGCACCAGGAGCAACAGATATCCCATTAGTAGACGCTGATTTAGCACGTCATACAGCACATATTTACTCTATTGCAGTAGGATTTAATTTGTCTGTACAGGAAATTCGTAATGCACAAATGGCACGCCGTCCAGTGGAAGTAACAAAGGCGGATACAGCACGTAAAGCCATCGCAGAAAAAGAAAATAAACTCGTGTGGATTGGGGATAAAGACCACAATATTTTAGGTGTTGTCAATGCTACTGGGATTCAAGTGCTTGCTGTTGATAACAACGAAGCCGGCACATCGACAAAATGGAAGGACAAAGCAGGTGTTGAAATCGTTGAGGACATTAAAAAGGCGAAAAACTTAATCAATAAGTTACCTGGTCACATTGCAGATACATTATTAGTAGCGGCAGATCAGCATGAGCATCTTGAAAAAGTCTACAATGTGCATACAATGCAAACGTGTTTACAGTATATCCAGTCCCAAAACTGGTTCAAGCGTATTGATTACACGTCTGATATTAATAAGCAGGGTACTGCTGGCACAGACTGCTTCTTGGTGCTAGATTCATCTCCTGATGTGGTGGAAATGCTTGTGTCGATGGATATTACACGCCATCCGCAGGAGTACAAGTTCCCGAATTATAAGATTCCACTTGAAGAACGTTGTGGCGGTGCTATTGTACGTTATCCAATGGCTATCGTGCGCGGGGAGGGTATCTAATGTTAGTACACAATCGAGGTAATTACACACGCATTGCTAATGATGTAAAGGTTATTCCTGGTGCAAATACATTAACGGACGATGAATTTAAGGCTTTTACGAAGCATCCTATGATGAAAACATTAATCAATCATGGTGAAATTGTCATCCCAGAAGGTCAAACCATTGTTAACGCGGTTTCTCTTAAAGATTTAAACGCTGATGATGCTATTGAATTAGTAAAAGACACGTTTTCCATCGAATATTTAGAGCATTTCAAATTAGATGAAAGTCGTAAAACTGTCTTAGCTGCTATTGAGGCACAAATTGCTGAAATTCAAGGCGAATAAATGAAAGTGAGGTGTATGATATGCCTGCTTTAACAACAATTGAACGTATACGCTTGTTAGGAGCTGAATTTGAAGCGATTCCTGATACACGCCTGGAAATGTATATCGAGGATGCTTCGTTAGAAGTGTCCTCTTTGGGTATTCCTGTGGCGCACCATGAACGCCTTACACGCTATTTAGCCGCACACCTAGCTATTCTATCAACAGAGCCAAAACAAGCCGTTATACGCGAAAAAGTGGACGTTATAGAGCGTCAATATAGTGATCCAAACAAAAACTTAGGGCTGTTAGGGTCGAAATACGGACAAGAATACCAACGAATTTTAGAAGATTTAGCCGAGTTAGAAAAAGAACCGAAAAAACACTTGAATTTGATGGTGATATAGATGGGTGTACAAATTCAAAGTAGCAACAATATTCCCCGTATCCTTCAATCACTAAAGGAGCTTAAAAAGTACGAAATCCAAGTAGGGATTTTCGGCAGTAATGGGGCTGAATACGTCATGATTGCAGGTGTACATGAATTTGGTATCACTATTCGTAAAACAAAGGGTTCAATCATTATTCCTGAACGCTCGTTTTTACGAGCTGCTTTTGACGAAAAACAGAACGAATGGTTCAAATTTTTACAAAAGCAATTAGAGCATGTTTTAAGTGGTCGAATAACCGCGCGAGTGTTGTGTGAGAGGCTAGGGGCTAAAATGGTGGGAGATGTCCAAGAAAAGCTTACAGATTTAGATACGCCAGTCAATGCACCGTCTACCATAGCGCAGAAGGGTTCTAGTAACCCATTGATAGACACAGGCGGCTTGCGTATGCGTATCACTTACAAGGTGGTGCAAAAATAATGCCAGAAAAAATGTCATTTGCATCCGTTATTCGGTCGCAAGGTGTGCCTTTTGTGGCATTTGTAAAGGGTAAAGGCGGTTATGTCGATGGCGAGTGGGTTGATGGTCAGGAAGCACCTGAAGGAATGACAGGTATTATCCTACCTTTATCTAATGATGATATAAAGTATGTAGAAAATGGCACATATACAGTCAAGGAACGAAAGTTGCTGACGGTGGAGCAAATTCCAGAAGGCACTAAGGTAGAATACAATGGCTCTAAATATACCGTACAAGCCTTCAAGGATTATTCAGCATATACAGATGTTAATATCTATCTCATGAGGTGGCGCGAAAAATGAATTTAATGAAATTAATTCGGAATGAAGTAGCTGCTGACGCGTCTATCACAATTATTCGTGCGGACCAGTTCGGAAAGTTGCCATCTTTGCCATATGCTACTTATAAAATCATTGGTGATCGCAAAGGCAAAGGGCGAGAAAATATATCTCATAAAGATCAACCAAATGAATTACAAGAATCGAGGACACAAGAACGCAATGCTACAATTTCATTCAATGTTTACGGAACTTCGCATGATGACGCTTATGAAGTAGCTTCACAGCTTCGTAGGTGGTTTGAGGGTAGGTGGTTTGAGGGGCGAGGCTCTTTCTTTTTAGATAGCCTAGAAGTTGCAGTTGCAAATGTTTCCGATGTACAGAATCGAACCACTTTTTTAATCGATTCCTACGATGAAAAGTGGGGATTTGACGTAATTATTCGTTACAACGAAACCGACGAATATGAAATAGACTACTTTGACAAAGTGGAATATGAACTAACAGTAGAAAGGGAGTGACAGCATGGCTACATCCGATAAATCACGGTTTGTAGAAGTTAATATTACACGTGAGACTAAGCCAGTTGCAGAGAAAGGTTTCGGATTACCTTTGCTTCTAGCGACAAATAAAGAGTTAGATTACAAGATCTATACAGATATTTCAGAAGTAGCGGAGGATTTTGCAGAAACAACTAAAGAGTATAAATTAGCTACTCGTATGTTTGGTCAGTCACCAAAAATAAGAGAGCTTGCTTGTTATGGTACCTCATATGTTTCTGGAGCTGATGATGTTACAGCATTGCCAGCTGCTCTAAATGATCTTGTGAAAAATAATAACGATTGGTTTTACCTTGTATCTGTAGAAAGTGGCGATGCAGAAGTCAAGGCGTTATGTGAATGGATTTCGACACAAGAGAAAATTTATGGCGTCACGACTAAAAATATTGCGTTAACAGAAGAACTGAAAAATAAATATGAAAATGTTCTAGTATCAGTGCATGAAGATGGACATGCATACCACGCCGAGGGATTAATTGCTTATGGTGCTCCACAGGTTATTGGCTCTTATGTATTCAGTCATAAGCAAATCAATGGTGTTGGTGCTGCTAAGTTATCCAATGCAGAAATTAATGCAGTGATCGCAAACAATGCCACAACATGTATTAGTGAAATGGGTTGGCTGATTAATGCAAGCGGAAAAGCGATTGGTGGAGAATATTTGGATGTGATTCAAGCGGATTACTTCCTACGTGCTAGATTACGTGAGGACGTGTTCCAATTGTTGGCGACTGTGAAGAAAGTTCCTTACACAGATGCAGGTATTGCAATGGTTGTGGCTCGCATGGATACACGCTTTAAATCGGCTTATCGACAAGGCATTATTGCAGAGGATGACAATGGCGAACCAGATTATCAAATTACATTCCCGCGCCGTAAAGATATTCCGAAAAATACGATTGCACAGCGTATTTTACCAGATATTAATTTCCGTCTAGTAATCGCTGGTGGAGTGGAAAAAGTACAAATCAATGGTGTACTAACACTGTAAGGAGGGATTTAATTGGCTGTACACAATTTTAAACATACACAGGTTATCGTAGCTGGCAATATTATTACTGGCTACGGTGATGGCGATGCTATTTCAGCGGAAGCGAATGAGGATAAGTGGA
The DNA here is from genome assembly GCF_050272555.1 of Lysinibacillus sp. NPDC047702. Classification (NCBI taxonomy): domain Bacteria; kingdom Bacillati; phylum Bacillota; class Bacilli; order Caryophanales; family Bacillaceae; genus Lysinibacillus; species Lysinibacillus sp. NPDC047702. Next base: position 19,760 of record NZ_JBNNMG010000031.1, read on the forward strand.
CACAGAGTGTCGGTGCAGATGGCGGTGTGACTTACAACGAATCCAACAATGAAACAGCAGCACTCACATTAAAATTAAAGCCTAGTTCGGCATCTGTTCCTATTTTGCACCAGTTGTACAAAAGTGGTGAGTCATTCGATTTTATGATCCAAGACACGGAATTAAATGTGCGTGCAACAGGAGAAGATTGCCGCATACAAAAGTGGCCGACATTTTCTCGTGCGGAGGAGGAAGAACCACGCGAGATTGTTATTTTAGCTGCACATTACAAAGAAGATTAATAAATAATAGGAGGAATAAGTATTATGGCATTTCAAGCAAAAACAAAAGAATATACATCAGAAGTAGGTAATAAATACACTTTTCAGAACGTGATGAACTCAAAACAAGCTGAAATTATAGATGAAGGAACAAATGTAGTAGGGAAAGTGCAAAATGTTAAAATGATGCCTCTGATGTTAAAGCATGTTGTTGTATCTCCTCAAGGACTTACGATGGATGATTTTGATACTTGGACTGAGCTAGAAGAGGTAGCAAACGCAGCATTTCGCTTTCTTCAAACAGGACTATAAAAAAATGTCATTTGCGGGGGTATCTAATATCCCTGCTCGTTATGTAAATAAAGTAAAAATGAATTTATGGCCATATGTAGTAGCAAAAGAGTTTGGCTTAGATCCGTATGTTGTTATGTCATGGGATAACGATTCCATTATAGAAGCCCTTTCCTCATTAAACGTGATGGGAGTGATTAAGTGAGCGGATCAATGCGGGATATGTATGTAGGGGTTAGCCTTCGTGACAATGCTTCAAACACACTACGACGGATTGATAACACGATGACGAGGTTGGAAAACCATTTTCGACAGTTCGGAAGTCATATTAATAGTTCTTTTCATAACATTGGTGGGCTTAATTCGCATATCAATACATCCGCTTCGGGGATGCACTTGTTACAACAACGTACACAACGGCTGGAACGAGAGATGTCAGAAGCACGAGAAGAAATGCAGCGTATGACTGAACGTATTAGGGTTGCTGAAGCGGAAACCGAAGATTTACGAAATGAAATGCAACATGTCAATAATCAAGTAAATAATGCTAATAAATCTATGGGTATTTTCGGGTCTACGGCTGGTAAAGTTTTAGGCATTGTTGGTGCAGTTTTTGCAGCTGATAAAGTTAAAGATTTTGCACTTTCGGCTATTGAATCAGCTGCCGGATTCCAAGCTATGGATGCGCAATTTGAGCAAGTTTTCACTGGCTTGCAATCAACATCAACAGATAGTTTAAATAAAATTGCAAAAGATACAGGCATGTTACCCGAAAGGCTTAAAGGCAGTTTTACACAAATTGCAGCATTTGCAAAGACGACAGGTGCTGATACTGCTGCAGCACTATCTTTAACCGAACGTGCAACTTTAGCTGCAGCTGATGGTGCAGCATTCTACGATCGATCTATTGAGGAAGTCATTGAAAACATGCAATCATTTTTAAAAGGGAACTTTGAAAATGATGCAGCATTAGGTATTTCCGCCACTGAAACCACACGTAATGCTAAAGCCAATGAATTATACGGTAAATCATTTATAAAATTGGATGAGGCTCAAAAGCAATTAACTTTAATGGCAATGGTTGAAGATGGGAATAAATTATCCGGTGCTTTAGGACAAGCATCACGAGAAGCAGACGCTTACGAAAACCAACTAGGTAATTTAAAACAGTCCTGGACTAACTTTAAAGGAAAAATTGGTGGTCCATTACTAGAACCGTTTGTACAGTCTATGAAATCTGCGTCACAGTGGATAGAAAACATAGATACAGATAAATTAGTGAATAAATTTGGTCGTGTAGTTAATTTTGCGGGTACTGTTAAAAATACTATCGTTTCATTATGGAATAACACAGGGGATATTTCCGGTTTATGGCAAAAATTTGGTTTATCGAAAGAGGCAAGTGGTGATATAGCTGCGTTTGGTAATACAATGCGTAAGGTTGTAGTTGTAGGAATAAAAGCGGTAAGTATGGCATTCAACGGATTAAAAGCAGGAATAGGTTGGTTAATTGACCACAAAGAGGCTGTGATAGCAGTGGGTGGAGGTATTGCAGCTGGTTTTGCAGCTTTTAAGGGTATTAATACTGCCATCCAAGCCTTTAATACAATTAAAAGTTTTGCCGGCGCTTTCACAATGTTATCAAATCCAGTGGGTATAGCTGCGTTAGCTATAGGCGGTTTAGTAATGGCAGGCATTTATTTATATAGAAATTGGGACACCATCAAAGCAAAAGCGCTTGAATTGTGGCAAACTTTACGTGAAAATCCCATGATGGCAATGGTAGCAGGCCCTATAGGAGCCTTGATTGGTGCAGGTGTCTATTTATATAACAATTGGGATACTATCAAAGCAAAGGCGATTGGCTTGTGGACTACCATAACGGAAAAATTTGCAGAAATTAAGCAATCTGTATCTGATTTTGTACAACCAGCTATTGGGTGGTTTGAGTCAATCGGTCAAAAATGGGATAGCTTTAAAAGTTCCTTAGCGAATTTTAAAGTACCTGAATGGGTTTCTACAGTAGGCAGTAAAATTGGTAGCTTGGCTGGTGGTGGCGTGTTCAAAAAATTATTTAATGGGTCCCACGCCACTGGACTTGAACGTGTACCATTCGATGGTTATGTTGCTGAGCTGCATAAAGGCGAATCAGTTTTAACGGAACGACAATCAAATGCTCTTAGAAGTGCAGGAATATTGTCTCAAAACTCTGATGGCACGCCAGAGCTGAACATGGGAGGCGGAGGCACAACTCAGCAAGCACCAAATACAGGTGGTGGAGGTCATCAATTTATTTTCCAAATTGCTGGTGATAATCCAATGGACATAGCCCAAAAAGTGCGAGATGTACTTAGCGATTTGCTAGGTGAGGAATTACAAATTATGTAGGTGGTGATAGGATGCCTTATATTAAAGATGTATTAATCGATGTTATTACAAAGGTGTCAATGCCTGAATCATCTACAACGACAGATCATGCATTGGAAGATGGTGAACAGATTACGGACCATGTAAAAAGTAACCCTATCACCATCTCATTAACAGGTAATATCCTTGATGATACGGAAGAAAAAGTATTGAAGCTTAGGGAGTACCGAGAAAAAGGCGAAATCATCGATTTTGATTATATGACAGCCTTAAAACATGTTGTCATTACAGATTTTAGTCGGGACTATGAAGCTAAAATTAAAGATGGCTATGCTTTTACAATGACATTAAAGCAAATTAAAGTAGCTAAGGTTGCTAAATTTGTAAGTGTATCAGTGCCAGTAAAAAAACAAACTAAACCTGTAAGTAACAAAGGTCGACAGCAAAAGAAAAAGACTCCTTCCAAAACATCAAAAACGAATAAAACCAAATACACTACGCCACCTAAAAATACATCAAGTGGTGGTTTAGCTGGATTGGAGGGGCGTAAAGCGTAAATGATGGATGAATACATTGAAATTGATAAAAATGAGATTCCATATGCCTTCGAAATGGAATTGGCAGGAGAAATATTTGAATTTGAAGTCAATTACAACCAAGCTCATGATTTCTTTACCTTAGATTTATTTAAAAATGGAGGGGCTCTTGTAGTTGGAGAAAAGCTTATCTTGAATCGTCCATTATTCAGGAATCGTATAGATATACAGTTACCAAAAGTACAAATTATACCGTTAGACCGAGCTAATTCAGCGACTCGTATTACCTACGAAAATCTGAATGAGACGGTCTTTTTATATGTGAATGAAGGTGAAGAAAATGAGTAATTTATACATGCGAAAAACGGCTTTTCTTGTAAGTGATCGAGAAATATCAGATCCACTAACGATTAAATTTAGTGTGCCATTTGGAGACAATGAAAAAGTTGATACCATTGATATACAAGTTTTTAACTTGAAAGATGATACAATTAACGCCATTTCTACAAATAAAATAGCTATTTTAAGCGCGGGCTATGTAGATGATAACGGCGTTATTTTTAGTGGCACACTAAAAAAGAAGGAAACGAATTGGGAAGGGCTAGACAAAATTACGACTTTTAAGTGTATTGATTCAAGTTTAGATTATACGAAGGGTGTTATCAAAAGAACTTATGGACGAGATACCTCAGCTTCTCTCATTTTAAGAGAGCTAGCTCGTGATGCTGGCCTTGCAATTGGTGACATTGATTTACCTGTAGATTTTATCTATCGAAGTGGCAAAGTGTTGAATGGAAAAATTAAAACGCTGGTCGCTGAAATTGCAAAGGATTGTGAGGCAAAGCTACACATTAATAAAGGGCGCATCTATGTACGTGACAGTAAAAAGGGCGATAATTTAGGGCTCGATATTTCTAAGGAAACAGGATTGATTGATGAACCAGAGGAAGTCGAGGAAGAAATGAAGGATGAAAAAGGTTCTAAATTAAAAAATGATAAGAAAAAAATTAAAGGTTACAAAATCAAAGTGTTACTAAACCACCGTATTACAACAGATGTCATTATTAAACTTACATCTCGTAAAGTAAGCGGTGTTTTTCGTGTATCAAAAGGTGAACATAAAGGCGACACATCCGGCCAAGAATATTATACAGAATGTGAGGTTGTGCCAGTATGACAAAAACATCAATGACTCAATTTGTAAGTGAATCTATTGATGAGAGCTTGATGAATATGAATACATGCTTGATTTGTGAAGTGCTTGAGGTAGATATGAACCTGTATAAGGCTGATGTTCTTCCTTTAAATGATCCTGATGCTACACCGATTTTAGATGTACCTATGGTATTTTGGCAAACAGAGCAATTTGTTATCCAAGTGCCATTTAAAAAGGGTGACAAGGTGTTAGTTGTATGCTCACAAGCGGACATTGACCCTCTGATGTTTGGCGGAGGAAAGGCTGCAAGTAGGTCATTTAGTGCCAATGATGCATTAATAGTGGGGGGCGTTCATTATTTCACAAAGCCACTGCAAAATGAGCATCCTGATGATGTGATTATCACAGACAAACAATTTAGCAATAAAATTCGTATTCAACCCGATGGGCAGATTTTTATTGAATCAGAAAATCAAATTACAGCAGTTGCACCAACAATTCATTTTAATCCAAAAGGTAGGTGATTTTTATGGGAGTTTTAGTAGCAAGGGTAACAGATAGACACGCTGGCACATGTAGTCATGGCGAGCCATGTTGCCCCCATGGTGTTAGTGGACCAATTGTAGAGGGAAGCCCCGATACATTTACAAACAGCCTACAACAAGCTAGAGACAGTGATTTAGTTCACCACAATTGTCCTCATTGTGGTATAGGTTGGATTGTAGCAAGTAGTGAAACAGTCTTTGTTAATAGTAAGAAAATAGCCCGACTTGGTGACACTGTAATTTATCCAGGAGGCAGCGGAAAAATCGTGGAATCTAGCCCTAATGTTTATTCAGGGTAGGGGGAGTTATATGCACACGTTTAAGTATAATGACGATGGCGATTGGGAATTTAACGAGTTGGTGCATGGTGATGAGCAGCTCATACAGAATTTGAAGCACTTGTTACGAACAGTAGTCGGGGAATGGATGTTTAATGATAATCATGGTTTTAGGCGAGCAGTTATTGAACAGAAGATACCAAACAAAAAGCAAACCGTACAAGCTATGCATGATTGCCTATATCAAGAGCCACGAGTCGCTGAGGTGCTTAGGGTAGAATATGACTTCAATCGCATTAAACGCCATCTAACCATTAATTTCAGAGCAAGAACTGTGGAAGGTCATGAGATAGGAGGGGAGGCAATTGTTAACCAAATCGGGATTTAAGCGCCAGCGCACGGCTGATTATTTGCCAATAATTGAGGAGCAAGCTAGAGATTTATATGGCGAGGATGCCGATTTATCAGATCGTACACCTGTTGGTAAAATGATTCATTTGCAGGCCCAACAAAGGGCGGAGGATAATGAGCAACTCGAAATGGTCTACAATGCTCGTTTTGTCGATACTTCGGAAGGAGCAACGCTAGAAGCAAATGTAAAACGTGCATTACTTACTCGAAAACGGTGGATCAAGGCAAGCGGTGAGGTCATTGTCAATTTAGATAAAGGTGCAAAGATCAATATAGGTGATTTGTTTCGGACGAAATACAACGTGTATTTTAAAGTTTTAGAGGCTATAGACGCGGTGGAAGATGGAAATTATCGAGTAGACGTTGAAGCCCTTGAATATGGCGCAATAGGCAATGTAGAACCAGGAGATATAAGTATAATTGTGAACCCACAAAGCGGCATCAATTCGGTAACGAATCCAGATGCTTTTTTTAATGGTCAAGATGAAGAAATAGACGCAGAATTGCAGGATCGTTACTATGCATCACTTGGAAAAGTTGGTGCTCGGCGTGTAGAATCCATCGAAGCAAATGTACTTGATGAAGTGGAAGGGGTACGAGCTGCTATTGCAATTGAAAATGACACAAATGTTGTGGATGAAGAAGGACGCCCCCCTCACTCGGTTGAAACGGTTGTGCTCGGTGGTTTAGATGAAGATGTTGCAATGGCGATCTTTAGGAAAAAAGGTGGCGGCATACAAGCGTATGGACAAACTGTTTATACATTTAAAGATAGTCGTGGCATAGTACATGAAATTGGCTTTACTAGAGCAACAACAGTCAGTCTTTTTGTAAAGGTATATATCAAAAAGAGCAATCAATATCCGTTAAATGGTGACAATTTAGTCATTGGTCAAATAGTCAAGTATATTGGTGGCACATACAATGGCACGCTCTATAACGGTGTTGGTATGAGTAAAGATGTCATTTGTACAAAAGCAGAGGCCCGTGTGTTATCTATAGATGGAGTTGAGGATGTACGTGTTGAATTTTCAGTAGATGGTAATACTTATGAGCCAAATAATGTCACCATTGCATTTCCTGAAGTTGCAGAATCGGACGAATCTAAAATTGAGGTGTTGAACCTTGTCTAATCAACGATTACAAACTTTATTAGACCGTATGCCTCGTCAATATCCAAAAAACGAAGAAAGTAATAACTATAAGCTCCTAAAAATTATTGCTGAAAATGGTGTGGAAAATTTAGCGATACAACAAACCATTTTAAAGTATTGGGATGTGGACCAAGCAGAAGGATATGGATTAGATCGACTAGGTAAAGATGAGGGCATTTCTCGAGGCGGTTGGGACGATGAAGAATATCGCAAAATGATAAAAATTCAATGCATTCTCAATCTTTCGGAGGGCGATATCGACACTATGAATCAGATTATGGATGCTTATATGGGCAATGATTTTGTCGGATTTGAGGAAGGGTGGCGTGATTTTGAGCCTGCTACATTACTGCTCAACATACGTGCTTCAGCTAAAACAATTCCTGATACTTTGGTTAAGCGTATTAAAACAGCAGCGGTAGGCATTTACATTCTTTTAAATGAGTTAAACGAATTTATTTTATTATATGCTGGCACATACGCATGGCAGATAAATTACAAAATTTGTAGCCGTTTTAAAACAGCACCAACGCATGGAGCATTAGGAAAAGAAATTATCAATGTTATCGATGGCATTTATGGCTTTAAAACAAATAGTCGTATTTGTGGTCGATTTAGAGCAGGGGGTGCAAGAACTTGAATGAAATACAGCCATTAATGCTTGAGCTAGTACAACAATATTTAAGTGATATGGTGGCAGGTGCAAAAGTAACCATTGATGGTGTTGTCCATGATAAAGAAATCTATCATACAAGCACTAAGTATGGATTGAGAAAGTACGTAAAATTGTCGATGGAACAAGGCTTGGTGACTCGTGCGGCATTAGTTGATAGCCATGGACGAGAATTGTATGTAAAAACCATGAACTACCAAAAAGGAGTCCAGGGGTATGTAATTGCATTCCCATTGCAGCTCGAAGCAAAGGAAGTGAAAGTAAATGCGTAATCTAATGAATGGTGAAATACCATTAAATTTTAAGAAAAATCCGTATGATCGTACACAATGGCATGATGATGTGACGGATCCAGTAACCGGAGAAGTCATTGAAGATGGTACACCATACATGTCAGAGTTTGCGAATAATTTTGAGTGGGGAATCTATAATGCCTATCGTTTTTTAATCGAAATATATCGTCAAATGGAACGTATGCGTGTGCAGTTAGAGCTAGATGGTCGTGTTCCTGGTAACAGTGGAACTTTTGCAGACGTGTTAGATGGTAGTGCCAATAAAATCGTACTGGATAAGACATTGACCGATATAGTAGAGTCTGTGACTATTGGGACCACAGTATTAAAGGTTGCAAGTGTAGAAGGATTTACACCTTTTTCACAAGTAACTATTTTTGATGATCTGCATAGCGAGAACGTCATTATCACAGCTATTAGTACAAATACAATAACTGTACAAGCACTTACTAATAACTATAAAAAAGGTGCAAAGGTAGCTCGCAGTAATGTAGCCATCGATACAACATTGTCAGAGATGAGTATTGGTAATTGGCAGACATACAAAGTTGAATTAGTAGAGGTGGTTTAATATGGCTCGATATTACTGGAATAGGTATAAGGCTACGCCTGTATTTATCAGTGCGTTGCGATCACAGAGTTCTAAAACTGTATATTCATTTGCTGATCTTCCTAGTGGGTATAAAGGTTTTACATTCATTAACGGGGTATATAACGATCAGGGAGAGAGTACTCGACTGAGCGAAAGTGTAAGTAGTGTATATGCTTTTGGTAAATACGCTAACGGTCACGAGAATATCATGACACATTATACCAATTTAAGATCAATGGGTTCTTACTATACGTTTGATGAATCTATTTATGAACCAAAAATAGATGGATATAAAAAGGATGCATTTGTTGGGACCATCCAAGCAGATGAAAATGCATATACCAACAACGCAAGAAATCCAGACGGCTATTGGTATGAAAGGGGTGCAAAAGTAAATACAGCACCTACATTTACACAAATTCCTACACAATCTACTAAAAAAGATATACCTATTACAATTAATCTAGCCAATTATTTTAGTGATCCACAGGGAGATCCATTGAGCTATGCGGTATCGTCAAGCAATCCAAGTGTAGGGACAGCTAGTGTGATAGGTAATACATTAACTTTGACGGGTAAAGAAATTGGTAGTGCTTGGATTACAGTTGATGCAAGCGATGGAGAATTTACTACTTCGCAAGGCTTTGCGTTAAATGTTACAAACACTGCCCCAACGGTATCTGTAACATCACCAAATGCAAATATGACTCTGTATGAAAATGATGTGTTTAACCTCGCTGGAACTGCAGCTGATGTAAATGCTAATCAATCTGTGACGATATACGCCCAGGTTAATCTTGAGCAAAGGATTGTTTTAGGAATAGGACTAAGTAATGCTGCCATTCCGTTTAGCAAACAGCTAAAATTTAAAGGTGGCAGGCTATTTGACGGTGATATAGGAGTTACAAGAAATTTAACAGATGGCGTTCCGCATACGCTAAAAATATGGGCACAGGATAGCGATGGTGGGCAATCACCTATCACAGAGCGTGTATTTTATGTTGTACCAAACCGTCCACCAATCTTAACCGTGGATACCGTACAACCGTCAGGCATCATTAATACGGACAAGTTTGCAATATCAGGTACAGCTAGTGATCCAGACGGCAACGATATGACAGCTTCTTATCGGTTAAACGGAGGCAATAGCGTAGCATTAGAAATCATTGAGGGTAAATGGGCTTTTGACATTACACTTGCTCAATTGCAAGTGGGTCAGAATACAATTGTTGTAGAGCTAATGGACAGTTACGATTTCAAGGTGTCTAAAACTATCAAATTAAATAAAAATGAAGTAAAAACGCCTATTTTGCAATCTGTAGCGAGGTACAAAATTTCTCCTCCGAAGGGTTCAGTAAAGGGCGTTTTATTGTGGATTCAACGTGACAAAGAACTTGATTTAACCGTTGATTTATCTATGACACTCAAAGGTGAGCAAGAATCCTATGTATCACTCACAGCTACGCACACAGTACCAGTGTATGAAAGTGTCGTAGAGGATGAATTTTATTATGAGACTCAGGAACCAAAGGATAATATCATTCTCAAACTAACTACTACTAGACCTAACGTAAATATTAACAATAAAATCTATTTGATTATGGGGGTGCTTGAATAATGTTGAGACGAAAAAGATTGCCAGATGGTACATTTGGTGAACTTGAAAAAGTAGGCACCATCCCCACAACGGATGAACAGGTTAAGTCATTAGGAGAACAGTTAGCCCAAGAGAAAGTGAAAAATATTCAAAAGGACATTCTTCTAAATAACTTTGGCGCACAACTCACACAGTTAAAACTCGATATGATCTCAATGAAAGGCGGTGGAGAGTGATAAATTTTTGGCAAATTGCTTTTATCTCGAGCTGGGTAACAGCAGAGCAATTACGTATTGCTGTAAAAACGGATACTAATCCTTTCGGCGAAATCACTCCTGAGCAGTATAAAGAAATCACAAAGGAAGATTTTGAAAATCAAGTAGAAGCTTAGCATTTTTTTATTGTCAAAAAAGCGCAAAATAATAAAGGGATATACCATATTTTGTAGAATATTAGTAAATAAAGGAGGTGATGTAAAATGTCAACACTAGTTGCTTCAACGACTGCAGATGCTGTTAAATATGTTAAAGACAATCTAGAAAGATTAGGTGAGTTACGATACATTGAACATAGTAGAAATAGTAATAAAATCGAGTATAAAACTATTATCGTGGGTGAAATAAACGATTTAGTAATTGAAGGCGGTTTAGGGTCTGGTTATACTGGTGAAGGACCAAGTGGTTTATTAAAGGTATTAATATTACTAGGTATTGATAATGAAACCGCTAATAAGCTGGTTTATGAAAATACTCAAAATACTTATACTTTTAAGCATAAATTTTAATTAAGTTCAAAGCACTCTCACTCGAGGGTGCTTTTTAAATTCCTAAACGTTTGGGATTTTGAAGGATATGTCATTTGACGTGTCCTTTTTATATTGAAAAAAGGAAGTGTTTAAATGAATTTATTCAAAGAGTATTCACAATTGTTAATTGCCCATCCTGCTGTAGGAGCAGTCGGTACAGTGGCAATGATGGCAGTTAATTTTATGTTTGGCACAGGGATTACACTTACAGCAGGTTTAGTATTTTTGGCAGTTCTTGCGCTTGATTGGTTGTCTGGTCGAGCTGCATCAAAGAAAGACGGCACAATGGCAAGTGAGTATGGCATAAATGGGGCGTATCGCTCTGCATTTATGGTAGGAGTTATTGTATTAGCCTATCGTGTAGATATTGCGTTGGGCTTGCCTTATATCGTATTTGCCTACTTTTTATTTAATTTCGGGCTACCTACGTGGAAATCAATGACTGCAAATGTTTATCGTGCAGGATGGGAACGTTGGATACCTGGTTTCGTATTGGATCGGGTAGCGGATGAAATTGAGCATAAAACGGCCAGAGCTAATAAGCGATTATCCGAAAAAAATAAATATTTGGAAGGTGATAATAAATGAGTATAAGTATAACAACAACGTGTCGTGATTTGGCTGAGTTAACGCCTGCTGCACAACTTGCTTGTCGACTTTTGTTTCAAGAGTGTGTAAAGGTTGGTATTGATGACATTTTTATCACTGAAACTTTCAGATCACAAGCACGCCAAAATTATTTGTATGAGCAAGGTCGTACAAGACCGGGTTCAAAGGTCACTTGGACTCTAATAAGTAATCATACATCACGTAGGGCTTGGGATATTGCTGTAGCACCGCCTAGAAATTTATACGATATTTCCACTTTATCAAAAGTTGGAGCAATTGCTAAAAAGCTTGGTATTACGTGGGGAGGATATTGGTCATCAAGTAATTATGATGCACCACATTTTGAGATTCCGACAAACTGGCAAGTTCCTGCAGGTTATAAGTTAGAAGGTACTGTAAATATTCCTTCTAATAGTAAAATGAGGGTGCAATTGATCGTTAATGATAAAGAACAAGCTCTTGAAGGTGTCAATGATGGTAAGCTATACCGAGTGCAATCAGGAACCTTTACAACACAAGCCCAAGCAAATGCTGCTAAACAGGCGTTAGCAAGATACAATATAGCTAATCCTGATTACGTGCGTATTGTTCAAGATGGCGATAAATGGCGTTTTATCACTGGTTCATATAAAACACAGGCAGTTGCCAATAATGCAATTTCTGAAATGAAACATCTTGGCATTTTAGTATATGCTGAGTCCATTTTGGCTTAACAAAAAGACCAGGTAATCACAAAAAAAGTGAGCCTGGTCATTTTTTTATTGCTAAAAAAGGAACGTTCGTTCTATAATGTATACAAACGAATGTTCTTACTTTGAGGAGGCGTAAAGATGGCAACTAAAACAAAAACACCAGCAAAGAAAAAAGAACCAAAGCACTTAGAACGAGATGAATTTGATTTAGAAGAAATCGCATACGCATTAACTGAAGCAATGAATGAATCAAAGTACAAAGCCTTTTCGGTCTATAAAAAGGATGAACCACTCTTAGGTATAGTCACTAAAATGGATGCTAACACTAAATTAATTCACATTAAAGATAAGTACAGGATTGTACATAAGGTACATTTTCTTGATATTTTAAGTATTTCTGATGTTGATTAATGGAGAGTGAATTACAATGATAAGAGATCGTGGATCAATGAAATGGACAGCAATGATGCTTCCAGAGCATCTCGAAAAGATTCGAGAATGGAAACAAGAGCAATTTTATGATAAAAAGCGTGATTTGACTGATTGGGAACTAGAAGAGATTGAACAAACAATACAAAGAGCATTTAAATTACGAAAACTAGTTACACTTACATTATGGCATAATCATAATTTTCATGACGAAACAGGATTAGTTACAGGAATGGACCGGCTCAAGAAGGAAATGTTATTAGATACTGATATAGCCATAAAACGTATTTTGTTTGATGATATTCAAAGTGCAAAGTTGTTAGATGTTGACGAATAGATGAAGAAAAGTCACTCGTTTGTAGAGAAAATGAGTGACTTTATTTATCAATATTTATTTTAGTACAGCGTCATTAATCAAAACATTAAAATCATCAATCTTACTTTGGTCTCTTCGAATTACATAATTAGAAATAATACCTTCAACAGTGATCTTTTGACCAAGAGATAAATCAGCGTCTTGTTTTAAATCAACAATTACAAAATTAATAATTTCTTCTGGATATTTCCCTAAAAACCTCTGTTCTTTTTCTTCTTTATGAATTAGTTCATCATACGTAATTTCGCTAAATTTCGAGATGTCTTTATCACCCATATAAATAGTGAATTTGTCTGTCCGTTGAGCTGTAGTGGAACCTTCTCTTCGTTTCTTTTGTCCAATGTTAGAACTTTCAAAGGCAAATTCAGTTATTACACCAGAAGCTGTTGCTTTTCTACCAAGTAAATCAAAGTCATCTTTGAATTGTTTTCCGTTTTTATGACCAAGGACAATCATATCCACCAATTTTTCATCCTCAACTGTTAATAACTTATTTGTAAAATCCGCAATCGTTTTTCCTTCTAAATTTTCATCGATAAACTGTTTGCTTTGTTCTTCTAAGGATATTTCTTTAGCAGTAACCGGTGTTTCTTTTTCAATTTTCTTTTTGTCAGTAGACTCAGCTACATTCTTAGAGTCTGAGTCTGATTTTGAGTCTGTAGGAGTCATAATAAATCCAACGATAAAGATCGCTATTGAAATACCTAAGATAAGACCGCCTTTTGTTTTCCGTTTCATAACAACTCCTGCTATTAACAAAATCGAACCTATAATAATACCTACTATGCTTAAAAGTATGAGTAAGAAGCTTATGTTAATCTCTCCCTTTATGTTATGTATGATAAAAATTTAATTTAACTATACCAAAATTCCCATATTCCGTTAATACTCAAATTTATTTATTAATATAGATAGAGACACAACATATATGACCCTGTTGTGCCTCTGCTATAGAATAAAATGTAATCTTTGATAAAGATTATAAAAATACTAGTTGATGTAAATAATTTTTGATATGATTTTTAATATAATACGTACCTGTCCATAACCATAATAATTAAATATTTTTCACTGGGGCACCATTTCTAAGAAAAACTACAAGTGCCCCAGAAAGTGCCCCAAAAAGTACCCCAGTTAAATACATTTAGATACATTTAGTTAGAAAGGTATAAAAAATGTCCTTCCTGCAAATCCTTCATCTTATGCATATCTATAAAATTAAAAACATCAGGTTAGAAACCAAGGTCATAAGTTATGCTTATCAAAAAAGATAATATTAATGTAATTTACTTATGAATATAAATACGTTATCATGGGTATTGGAGAAAAGTTGCTTTACATAGGCCTTTTCAAAAAGATATTTAGGGGGATCCGCAAATGGCACAAGGTAATTTACACAACAGCCGCGCATCATTCGAAGTAAATGGTAAATCTTACAATTACTATGACTTAGCTGCGATTGAAAAAGCTGGCGTTGCAAAAGTTTCAAACCTTCCTTACTCAATCAAAGTATTATTAGAATCTGTTTTACGTCAATATGATGCGTATGTAATCAAAGAAGAACACGTAAATGAATTAGCAAAATGGGGTAACGGTGCAGATCCAGAAGCTGAAGTACCATTCAAACCTTCTCGCGTTGTATTACAAGATTTTACTGGTGTACCAGTAGTAGTTGACCTTGCATCTCTTCGTTCTGCAATGAAAGAAATGGGCGGCGACCCTAGCAAAATCAACCCTGCTATTCCAGTTGACCTTGTAATTGACCACTCAGTACAAGTTGACAAATATGGTAATGCAAGTGCACTACAAGCAAACATGGACCTTGAATTTGAACGTAACGCTGAGCGTTATAACTTCTTAAAATGGGCTCAAACTGCTTACAATAACTTCCGTGCTGTACCACCAGCAACTGGTATCGTTCACCAAGTAAACTTAGAGTACTTAGCTCCAGTTGTACATGTAAACGAAAATGCTGACGGTACATTCGAAACATTCCCAGATTCAGTAGTTGGTACTGACTCACATACAACAATGATCAATGGTATCGGCGTTCTTGGATGGGGTGTTGGTGGTATTGAAGCTGAAGCAGGTATGCTTGGTCAACCTTCATACTTCCCAATCCCAGAAGTTATCGGTGTTAAATTAGTTGGCGATCTTCCAAACGGAACTACTGCTACTGACTTAGCATTAAAAGTAACTCAAGTATTACGTCAACGTGGCGTAGTTGGTAAATTCGTTGAGTTCTTCGGACCTGGCGTATCTAAATTACCACTAGCTGACCGTGCAACAATCTCTAACATGGCTCCTGAATATGGTGCTACATGTGGTTACTTCGCAATCGACGAAGAATCATTAAACTATATGCGTTTAACTGGTCGTGACGAAGAGCACATCGCGGTTGTAGAAGCTTACTTAAAAGCGAACCACATGTTCTTTGATCCAACATTAGAGCCAGTTTACACTGACGTATTAGAAGTAAACTTAGCTGAAATCGAACCAAACCTTTCTGGTCCAAAACGTCCACAAGACTTAATTCCGCTATCTCAAATGCGTTCTCGTTACAAAGAAGCAGTAGTGGCGCCACAAGGTACACAAGGTTTCGGTTTAACTGAAGATGAATTCGCAAAAACTTCTGTAGCTAAATTTGCTGAAGGTGATGTAGAAATTCCAACAGGTGCTGTTGCAATCGCTGCAATCACTTCTTGTACAAATACATCTAACCCTTACGTATTAATTGCTGCGGGCTTAGTGGCGAAAAAAGCTGTAGAAAAAGGTCTAACAGTGCCTAAATGGGTAAAAACTTCTTTAGCACCAGGTTCTAAAGTAGTAACTGGTTACCTAGAAGATTCAGGTTTACAATCTTACCTTGACCAAATCGGGTTCAACACTGTAGGTTATGGTTGTACAACATGTATCGGTAACTCAGGTCCATTACTTCCTGAAATCGAAGATGCAATCAAAGCTAATGACTTATTCGTAACATCTGTTCTTTCTGGTAACCGTAACTTCGAAGGTCGTGTACACCCACTTGTAAAAGCTAACTACTTAGCTTCTCCACCACTTGTTGTTGCTTATGCACTTGCTGGTACAGTGGATATCGATCTACAAAAAGATTCATTCGGTAAAGACAAAGATGGTAACGAAGTATTCTTCGCTGATATCTGGCCTTCAACTGAAGAAGTTAACGCTGTATTAGGTACTGTTGTTAACCGTGAATTATTCCAAAAAGAATACGAAACTGTATTCACAGCAAACGAAGCTTGGAATGCAATTGAAACATCAACTGAGTCTCTTTACACATTTGATGAAAATTCAACTTACATCCAAAACCCACCATTCTTCCAAGGTCTTGCGAAAGAGCCAGAAGCTATCAAAGGCTTAGACGGCTTACGCATTATGGCGAAGTTCGGTGATTCAATTACAACTGACCATATTTCTCCAGCTGGTGCAATTGGTAAAGAAACACCTGCAGGTAAATATTTAATCGAAAACGGTGTTGCAATCCGTGACTTCAACTCTTACGGTTCTCGTCGTGGTAACCACGAAGTAATGATGCGTGGTACATTTGCAAACATCCGTATCCGTAACCAAGTTGCTCCTGGTACAGAAGGTGGATTCACTACTTACTGGCCAACAGGCGAAGTAGAGTATATCTATGACGCATGTATGAAATACCAAGAGCAAGGTACTGGCTTAGTAGTACTTGCTGGTAACGACTACGGTATGGGATCTTCTCGTGACTGGGCTGCGAAAGGTACATTCCTACTTGGCGTGAAAACTGTTATCGCACAATCTTACGAGCGTATCCACCGTTCTAACTTAGTAATGATGGGTGTTCTTCCTTTACAATACTTAAACGGTGAATCTGCTGATTCTCTAGGTTTAACTGGTAAAGAAGAAATCTCTGTAAACATTACTGATGATGTAAAACCACGTGAAATCTTAACAGTAACTGCTAAATCTGAAGACGGCACAGTTAAAACTTTCCAAGCTTTAGCTCGTTTCGACTCAGAAGTAGAAGTAGACTACTACCGTCACGGTGGTATCCTACAAATGGTTCTACGCGCAAAAGCTGCTGAGTAATCATTTTTTAAGAAACCGATCTCCTTGGAGGTCGGTTTTTTTATATGTCTAAAGGCTCAAAAGTTTACAAATTTTCTACAACTATATATTTATTTATTCAAATTGACCCAACATATAGCAATCTATCATAAATTTGTTTATAATTAATAATGTTATACATACCCTAATGGGATTAGTAGAGGAGAGCAAAATGATGAAAAATAAGAAAAGAAAACTTTATACTACAACTGCAGTTGCATTAGCAGTAACGGCGGTAGCAGCAGTACCTGCATCAGCAGCAAGCCCTTTTTCAGATGTAAGTGAAGACCACCCACATTTTGAAGGAATATCTTCACTTTATACAGCAGGTGTTTTACATGGTTATAGTGATGGTACATTTAAACCATCCCAAGCAGTAACACGTGGTCAAGTTGCGAAAATACTTGTTAATGCTTTCGGACTTGCAACAGCGGATACAGCTTCTGTTGAAAAGCAAAACTTTAAAGATCTAAACAAATCAAATGAATACTATGATGCTATTAAAAAGTTATCAGCACTTGGTGTGGTGAAGGGGTATGATGATCATACATTCCGTCCATCCGAAACTGTGACACGAGGACAAATAGCTGTGATGATTGCACGAGCATTAGACTTAGATGCAAAAGGTAAAAGTCCGTTTGTGGATGTTCCAGAGACTAGCTCCTACGCTAACGCTGTGACAGCACTATATGAGGCAGGGATTTCAACAGGAATTTCAGCTACAGAATACGGTGTCAATGAAAAAGTAACACGTGGTCAATTAGCTACCTTGATTGTCAATACATTGACAGCAATGTCAACACCATCAACAGAGCCGACAACACCACAGCCTAGCTTAACATTAGAAGAAGTATTTAATAAATCTCTAGCTAAACAACAAGACGTGAAAAGCATGAAAGCTAGTATGACGATGACACAAGCAATAGAAGTAAATGATGGAAAAGAAACATTCAAAACAAACACAAATAGCAAAATGTCAATGGATGTAGTGGTTGATCCAATGCAATTTTTCATTGAGGGAACAATTGCTATGACAGAGCCTGAAAGTGGCGAAAAAATGGAGATGCCATTAAAAATGTACATGACAGCTAAAGATGGAATGTATATGTATGAGGCAACACAAGGCGCATGGCTTAAGTTCCCAACTGATATGTATGATGCTATGCTTGAACAAGCAGGTGTCCAAGCAAACGCAGCTGACCAGCTTGAAATGCTAAAAGACTTTGCAAAAGACTTTACATTAAAAGAAACAGATGATGCTTATGTTTTAACACTAAATGCAGATGGTGAGAAATTTACAAAACTGGTTAAAGACCAAATTTCAACTTTATTACCGATGTTGGAAGCAGGAAATGCAACAGCAACAAAAGATTCAGCAGAGGTACAAGTGGGGACAACAACAAAAGATTCAGCTGAAGTAGAAGTAGGGGCAGATGACATTTTAGCTTCATTGAATAATATGTCATTTGACAATATAAAATATCAATTAACGATTGATAAAAAGACATTCGATATGAAAAACATTGAAATTGATATGACTTTAGCAATGAATATGGCGGATGTAAAAATGAAAATTAACCAAAAATCAGCCATCACATATGATGCATATAATACACTTTCTACGATTACTATCCCACAAGAAGTGCTAAAAAATGCAAAGGATTTATCAGAATTAACAGCGAAGGAAATGGAATTAGTTTCTTCAATCAATAAATAAAACTGAATGCATTTAAACTGTTAATATGATGGCAGTGGATTTATTCCTCTGATCATAATGACAGTAAAAATGGACTAAGAAGTAGCCATCTAGTATCGACATAGTCGGTGCTAGGTGGCTATGTTGTTTAGAAGGGGGATTTGCCTTGGATGTGTAAAATACATGAAGAAAGTGGTGGAAGACACTTGATTTACATACTAATAAGAATATCTATAGGATATAAATAAGGTTCTTCAGGTATTTTTATTTCTTTCCATTTATTAATTTTAAGCAATGGAAGTTCAACATTATTATAGTACCCAATATCAATAATTCCTTCTGCTTCAATCCACGTATCTTCTTCTAGGTTGCTTGCTTCTGGTATCTCTGACAGAAAACCAACGATGCTTGCATCAGCTACACAATGTGTAATTAAGAATCTAGAAATCACTAACTGATTCTGTTCAAAATCATCTTCTTTCAATACAAATCCACTTATATGAATGCTTTTCCCTTGATAGTTTAATAAGTTATTATTAATGTCCTCATAATAAATGGAATATACATAATCCGTCATTTCAACCAATGGATTTTTGGCAAGTTGTTGTTTCAACAACTCATATTCTTTTTTTGGCATTTCCTGTTTTTTTTCCAATAAGTTTGGATCAACAGAGTGTCCTTCAGTGGAATCATTCAACGTTGCTACGTCCTCATCACCAGTAAGCGCTTGTGATTGGTTGGTCATCATAATCGTGGCTCCTTTTTTTTCTGCAATCGAAGCATCTAAAACCTTGGTTGGCATGCCTAATCCAGTGACTATAGGGATGATAAGGATAAAATAGGACACCCCCTTTTTTATAGAAAGTGATGTATTTTCCTGTTGATGTGAGCAACATCCACATGTAATATGATATGAAGTACTTTGATTTGAAAAAGTAAAAACTCTTTTTAGCTGTACTACGAATAATAATAAAAAAATAATCGCTACTGCTTTACTTAACATATCATATTTCGGATTTATTAATTTTGTTATGTTACCTGTGACATGAAAACTATAGATCATAGCAGAAAATGCAAATAAAATGGCTGCTTTGACTGCTTGTTGAAAGTGAAATTGCATAAATTTCCCCCTAAATATATGGTGCTGCCAGCCATAACAGAGTAAAGACAACAGCAATGACTATGAATAATAACCATAATACAAATTTAATCCTAAATACGCCCAGCATCATAATGGTATTTTTAAAATCAATCATCGGTCCAAAAATTAAGAAGGCAAGAATAGCAGGCGAAGGGAAAATCGAACTAAATGAAGCACCAATAAATGCATCAGCTTCAGAGCAAAGTGAGAGTATATAAGCTAGAGCCATCATGACAAATATTGAAGATGGTAGATCACTTCCAATGTTAACTAATGTCTTGGTTGATAGAAATGTTTGGACAAATGCAGCTAGAAAGGCACCAATGATTAAATATTTCCCCATATCAAAAAATTCATCGATTGAATGTGTTAACATATGTGAGCATTTTTTATTAAATGGTAATTTTTCTGCATGGGCATGTGGTTTATTAATGTGAATACCTTGTTTAAATTGTGTTCCTTTGAAGGAAAAACTTATTATGAGAGCTATTATAATGGCAAAAAGAAATCCTAAAATCATTCGTAAACCTGCTATTTTCGCATCATTCCCAAATGCCATATAGGTAGAAATGATGACAATAGGGTTAATAAGTGGTCCAGTTAACATAAAGCCCATTGCAGCATGAATAGGTACTCCTTTTGAGATTAGCCTTCTTACAATGGGAACAATACCACATTCACATGCAGGAAATAATGCACCAACAATACAGCTCATAAAAACAGCCATCAATTTATTTTTAGGAATCCATTTCTGTATATGATCCTCTGTGATAAATATTTGAATAAAGCCTGCAATAAGAACCCCGATTAACACAAAAGGTAGTGCTTCTATCAAGATACTTAAAAAGATTGTATTAAGATTTAATAGGGAAGGACCAATAGCAAATAACAAAGGGATATTAGAATAGAAGGAAGGTGTTAGAAAAAGAGCTAAGATTAGCAAGAATAAAAACCAAAAATTAAAAAAATATTTTATGGCATAACGATTCACATGTACCTCCTAAATATATGTCTTCTGTTAAAAATAGTAATGATTACGTTTTAAAGTATGTGCTTTTCTATTAGGTTATTACTAAATCCACCAAAAAAATAGAATCACCGCAAATTTTCCAGCGGTGATTCTTGTAGTGAAGATGACTCACTTCTATTTAAAGCCCATTAAATCCTTCACATTCCTTGTATTTTCAATTGATGTTAGCATTTCAAGCAAGGAAAAAGCCACGTCAAAGGCAGTACCAGGATTGGAAGATGTAATAATATGTTCGTTTTGGACAATTCGCTCATTGACAATGACTGCACCATAGGATTGGAGCTGTGCTAAACGCTTGCTTGTTGAATGATTATAAGTGGTAGCTCTTCGATTTTGTAGAATGCCACTATGACCTAAAATAAGAGAAGCTACACAAACCGTGGCAATTGGTTTTTTATGTTCATCGAAGTAACGGACAATCTTCTGAAATTCTTCACTGAAGGCATCTGTATAAAAGCCCGCTTCCTCAAAGCCTCCAGGGATGGCTAGTGCATCAAAGTCCTCCAATGAGATTTCGTGAAGTAATTTTTCTGGGGCTACGTTGAAATTCCATGTACATTGCAGTTGTGGATGTAATCCTACAGTCACTACTTCTGTTGACCCATCGCCCTCCCATTTATTCCAGCCAAGAACATCTGTAAAAACACTCGCTTCAACAGCCTCAAAGCCATTTGCTAATAATAATAAAATTTTTTTCATGCTGAATATGCCTCCTTTATATATTTCATTGTAGAGGACGAGGTTTCACAATAACAGAAGTTGTATAATGTAATTATAAGGATTTAGTTTATAATATAAGGAAATTTCTTAAATCTAATTAATAAAAAAAGGTGGAAAACAATGGATCAAATAGATACTGAAATCTTATTGCAATTACAGCGAAATGCAAAAATTTCAATGAAGGAATTAGCGGCATCCGTTCATTTATCCTCGCCAGCTGTCATTGAACGTGTTAAAAAGCTAGAAGAGCAAGGAATGATTGAAGGGTATAAAGCAAAAGTAAATTTAAAAAAGATACAGCGCACAATTCAAGCTATTATTTTATTTAAATCGATTGATTGTAAAAGTCTTTCAGATTTTTGCAATGCCCACCCAGATGTTTTGGAGTGTTATCGAGTAGCAGGTGAGATTAGTTATATTGTGAAGCTTGCTACATATTCAGTGGAAACATTGGAGCGGTTTATTGATGAGGCAATGCCCTATGGAACACCTTCAACTAATATTGTGCTATCTTCAACAGAAAAAACAGTCATTGCTCCATTTTTTAATGAGAATTTAGACAAATAAGAATAGAGTATGTTTAGTAGCCGAGAAAACTGCTCAGGTCAGGGGGAAACTGCTCGGGTAGCCAAGAAATGTGCCCAGGTCAGGGGAAAATCTGCTCGGGTGACCGAGGAAACTGCTCAGGTAAGTGAAAAAATTGCTCGGGTAGCCAAGAAACTTGCTCAGGTCAGGGGAAAACCTGCTCGAGTGACCAAGGAAACTGCTCAAGTAAGTGAAAAAATTGCTTGGGTAGCTAAGAAACCTGCTCATGAGCCAAGGTTGTGAATCACCTATATCGTGAAGATAGGAATTTACTGCAGCTTTATAGAGAAAAAATTTCAAAAAATGCAAACCTCTAGCTTGTGAGCACCGTTTATAGGGCAGAGAGGGGGAGAGATGTTGCTTGAGATTTATGAACTTGAAGGAATAATGGAGCAGCATACTGAAAGGCTGATTCGACTGGCCTTTTATTATGTAAGAGATTTACAATGTGCAGAAGACATCGTTCAGGATGTATTTATTAAATTTTATGACCATCAACAAAACTACGAAGAACGTGGGGAATTGCGGGCTTATTTATCAAAACTTGTTACCAATAAAAGTAAAGATTATTTACGTAGCTGGACTTACCGTAAAATTCAGGTACAACAGAAAATTTTTGCGAAGCAAACTGTGATAAGAAGGGACATGCTTGTTCAGCAAGATGAACAAACATTAATTGAAAATGCCATTTTAGCACTACCATTAAAACAGCGTGAGGTTCTTATTTATTTTTATTTTGAGGAATTACCTGTTATGGAAATTGCCGAGCTATTAAGTATTCCGGAGAGCACAGTCAAAACAAGACTGCGTCGTGGAAGAGAGCTATTAAAGCCAAAGCTACAGCATATTGAATGGGAGGTGCTACTGCATGAGTAAAGTGGATGTGACAGTAATAAGGAATCTATCGGAAAGTAAAAAGAGGGTTATGGCAAATGTTGTGCAGCATATAGAACGGCGTGACAATAAAAAAAGAGCTTGGCGATGGCAATATAGTTTAATAACCATTGTTTTTACAGCATGTATAGGGTTGTTTTTCTATTCACAATTACAATTTGATAATAAGCTTCATTTATCTTCAAATGAGCTGCCAATTCTAGATGAAGATGAAATATCCATAATGTTGTTGAATGCATATAATCCTCAAAGTGAACAATCTCGTAATGATTTTTTTCAATTAATGATAGAAATGAATGCTTATTACGCATATGCTTTAAGCAAGGGAATTGAAATAAATGAAGAACTGATAGACAAGAATAGAATAATAAGTAAACGAGATTTCGAGAATCAATTAGAAGATGAAGATTTTAATAATATTCTTGCAAGTTTAGAGCTTACATTTGATGAGTATTTTGAAAAATATATCGAACCTTTAAATATTAAGGGAATCGCGCGAAACGAATTACTCAAAGATTATCAAAAGAGATATGAAAATTCCTTTCCACTACATGCTTATCTTGGTGTTAAAAAAGAGGCAATGGATTATCTTACTGCAAAATATCCAGATAAAATTGCCTATCTAAAGAAAAAATATCAATTTTCAATCGATCCAAAAGATGCGTATGTATCTGATACAAAGTATAAAACAGGTTATGTTGTAGCAATTGAAGAAGATCGTTTCTTGGTTGTTTCTGGGGAAGTAAAAGATTTAATTGGACATTTATCAAATGAAGAAATGTTAAATCAAAAAGAAAATGGCATTTGGTACCCACTTCATGAAGTAAAAGATAAAATTGCAATAGGAAAAATGGTAAACGTTACCTATAGTATGCAAGAGCGTCTTGGCAAATATGGCTTTGTAGCTAATTTGGATGAAATTGAAATTGTGAAATAATAGAAAAACAGCTTATTAAAAATGATATGCCCCAACTCACAATTAGGGTCATTTTCATTTAGGATAAGCTGTTTTTGGTGGTAAATTAAGATACAATTATTGTAAGTAATTACAGCATTATTACATAAAAAAAGAAAGAAGGGGGTGAAGGCTTTGTTTATAATTATGGATTTTGCAATCGCTTTCCTGTTAACTATTCCTCTATTATTTTTACATTTTAAGAGTAAATATATGGAGCATTGTAAATGGCAGCTATTTTCTTCAATAGGGTTATTAAATTTTTTAACTATTTATTATGTGATATCCTTTGGTGATATCTTTTGGATTGTGCTTGTTTGGCAGTTACTATTTATTTGGCCAATCTGTATCGTTTCTTACTTGTATTTGTATAAACAGAATTATCACTCTTCTTATTATTGGGGTTTAAGAAAAAAACATTTCCTTTGGATAGGAACACTCACAATCATTAGTATCTTTACGGTGTTTATAGGTATGTATGGAGCTAATAAAAAAGTCATTGCCTTTCATCAGCAAGTAATGCAGGATTTTGAGGACAGCCGTGACCGCCAGCTTTATTTAATCGAGCATGCAATTGCCCCAGCTACATTGCTAGATTTATCGGATCAAATAGAAAAAGTGAGAGATGGGCAAGTGCGTGCATTAACCTTACCGTGGCGAAGCAAGGTAATTGTGACGATAGACAATAGAGAACAGAAGGAATTCACTTATGTAAGGTTTTACAATGGCTGGAAGTTAGATGGAATTTATCGAGAAAGTTATACTATGGAAATAGACAGGGGTACAGAGAATGATTGATTATTTTGAACGGATTGTGCGCTTGACTGATTTGGAAGTCTGGTCAATCCGTATCGAGCAAATACATTACTGCATAGTTATTATGGATGAACGAAGGAAAGCTTCTATTGAGGAAATGGAATTACCAGATGCTATCATTGATGAAGATGCTCAACGGACAAACTATGTATCAGTTAGCATTTTTTCTGAAATCGGTGTAAAAAAGGAACATAAAGAAGTTTTAGATGATTATGCAAAGCGTTTCACAAATCATTTAGCACTTGCCCATTGTAACGTGGTTGTGAAATTTTATTTGGAGTGGCCAGAAATTGCAGTAGATCGAATGTTGTATCAGAAATATGGTTATAAATTAGCAGATATACCATTAAAAAAATTATGGCATTTGAATCAAGAATAAGGAGAGAACATGGTACTTCATGAAAATGGTTAAACATTCTTAAGGACATTAAAAATAGAGCAGCAAGAAGAGCAAGCCGAACTTTTACAATCTGCGATAATACATAACAAGTGGCAGGCTTCATAATACAGTATTTATTTCATAAAAGTATTGAGGCATGTCTAGAGGCATTTTTAGTATTTTGAAATTGTTGACAGGCAAAAATTACTTTGTTAAGATGAATGACAATAAAAGCATACAAATTCGTTGATGAGAAAGAGTAATGTTTCATTTTGTTCTACAGAGAGCCGACATTTATGGTGAAAGTCGGTGTGCAAATGTTACATGAAAATCCTCTCTGAGAAGATTAGCCGAACATAGTAGGTTAATCCGGGTGTCTACCGTTAAAAAGAACACGTATGATTGTACGTTGCTGAGTGCTATTGAACGATGCGTCAATAGAATTAGGGTGGTATTCGCGGTTAACCCCGTCCCTTGCTTGGGACGGGGTTTTTGTATGCCTTTTATACAAATGGATTGTATAGGAGGAAGTCACATGCAAGTGGAAAAGAAAAAAGAAACAACTGTAGAAAGAGAGTTAAGGATTCGTGCATTATGGGAGCAAGAAGGAACGTTCCAGGCAACTGTTGCGAATCGTTCTGGCAACAAGCCTTTTGTATTTTACGAAGGGCCACCAACAGCGAATGGATTACCCCATGTGGGTCACGCATTTGGTAGAACAATTAAAGATGTCGTTGCTCGCTATAAAACCATGCAAGGCTATTTAGTCGAACGTAAAGCTGGATGGGATACACATGGTTTACCTGTAGAATTAGGGGTAGAAAAAAAGCTGGGTATCTCTGGTAAACAAGAAATTGAGAAATATGGTGTTGAACAATTTATCCAGGAGTGTAAAGGAAGCGTCTTTACCTATGAGAAGAAATGGCGCTCCTTTACAGAACAACTAGGCTATTGGATTGATATGGATGATCCCTATTTAACACTTAGTAATGAGTATATCGAGTCCGTATGGCATATTTTAAGCCATGTGCACAAGGAAAAGCTTTTATATAAAGGGCATCGAGTGTCACCATATTGCCCTAGCTGTCAAACATCTTTAAGCTCTCATGAAGTGGCACAGGGCTATAAGGATGTTAAGGATTTATCTGTAACAGCGATGTTTAAGCTCAAGGATAAGGACGAATATTTTCTTGGCTGGACAACAACGCCATGGACATTACCTGCTAATGTTGCGTTAGCAATGAACCCAGAGCTTACGTATGTGCGTGTGAAGCAGGGGGAAAAAGTGTATATTCTAGCAAAATCACTTGTCAATAAGGTTTTTACTGAACCGGTGGAAGTGTTAAGTGAACATTATGGTCATGAATTTGAAGGTGTGTCCTACATCCCACCTTTTTCATACGTTACAGTTGATAAAGGGCATAATGTTGTACTAGCTGATTATGTGACAGAGCATAGTGGAACCGGCATCGTGCATATTGCACCTGCTTATGGAGAGGACGATTATAAAACTGTTCAACAAAATGGTCTGTCATTTGTCAATGTTGTGGATGGAAAAGGTTGTTATACAGGAGAGGTGCCAGAGCTAGTCGGTAAATTTGTCAAAGAATGCGATGTTGACATTATTAAATTGCTTGCCAAAAAGGAGCTACTGTTTGATAAGGAAAAATATGAGCATAGCTATCCTCATTGCTGGCGCTGTGATTCACCTTTACTTTATTATGCAACAGATAGCTGGTTTATTAAAATGTCAGCATTAAAAGAAAAGCTATTAGAAAATAATGAGCAGGTCACATGGTATCCAGAGCATATTAAACACGGTAGATTCGGAAATTTCTTAGAAAATTTAGTGGACTGGAATATTAGTCGTAATCGTTATTGGGGTACACCCCTTAACGTATGGATTTGTCAGGATTGTGGTCATGAAGAAGCACCAAATAGTATTATGGCTTTAAAGAAGTTAGCGAAGGGTACTTTACAAGATGTCGAGCTTCATAAGCCATATATCGACGAGGTTATTTGTAGTTGTCCAAAATGTAATGGTGAGATGGAACGCACACCTGAAGTGATTGATGTATGGTTTGATAGTGGCTCCATGCCATTTGCACAGCAGCATTATCCTTTTGGAGACCTTGCTGCTTTCAATAATCAATTTCCTGCTGATGTGGTCATCGAAGGCATTGATCAAACACGAGGATTTTTCTATAGTCTATTAGCGGTTTCAACTTTATTTACAGGAAAGGCACCTTATAAAAAAGTACTTTCCTTAGGGCATGTTTTAGATGAGCACGGTCAGAAAATGTCGAAAAGTAAAGGAAATGCATTGGAGCCAGTAGAACTAATAGAGCAATATGGAGCGGATGCTTTGCGATGGTCATTTTTAGTCGACAGTTCTCCCTGGAATCCGAAACGCTTTTCAAAAAAAATTGTTATGGATGCGAAATCAAAGTTAGTTGATACATTGGATAACATATTTAAATTTTATCAGTTGTATGCTGAAATCGATGGCTTTGAGTACGATGCAAACAATACAGGCACACGTACAAATTTAGATCATTGGATATTGTCTCGTTTACATTATACAATTCAGCTTGTGACAAAATGTATGGATGATTTTCAATTTACACAGGCAACACGTGAAATTGGAAAGCTTGTGGAAGAGCTAAGTAATTGGTATATCCGACGTTCACGGGCAAGATTTTGGGCAAATGGGTTATCGGAGGACAAACGAGGAGCCTTTAGCACGCTATATGAGCTATTAACAATAATTTGTCAATTATTAGCACCATTCACACCATTTATTGCAGAGGATTTGTATCGACAATTATGTGGAAAAAGCGTGCATTTACAGGACTATCCGAAATATAATGAAGCACTTGTTAATGCGAAGCTCGAAAAAGAAATGCAAACTATTTTAACAATCGTAGAGCTGGGGCGTAGCATTCGCAATAGTCAGGGGATCAAGGTCAAGCAGCCATTAAGCGAAATCATTGTCTCTGTTGATGGACAATTAACCGATTTTCAGCCATATAGCGAGCTTGTGAAAGACGAACTAAATATGAAAGAATGTTTATGGACAAATGATTTTTCAGCATACGAAACAGTTCATTATAAACTGAACTTTAAAACAGCAGGAGCAGTATTTGGAGCAAAAGTGAATAAAGTAAAAGAGTATGTAGTGAATTTTAATGATCAGGAAAAACGTGAGTTACAGAGAACAGATGAGGTAACGTTTACGATTGACGGGGAACAGCTAACATTGTTAAAGAAACATGTGTTAATGGAATCGATGGTAAAGGATCAATATATTTTAGCAGAAGATGCCTCCTGTCGAATCCTTATGAATGTTCAGCTTACAGCAAGCTTACTGGAAGAAGGACAAATAAGAGAATTAATTCGCACAATCCAAGACACACGTAAAAAGTGGCAACTACCAGTAGAGCAGTATGTTTCAATTTCAATTGCTGGAAATACTAAAGCAACGTCTATTATCCAGCAGCACGAAGCGTTATTAAAAGCAAATGTGTTGTTACATGATATTGATTATGTAAGTGAGAGTCAGAGTGAACGCTATATTGAGACAGATATGTTTGATGAGAAGATTACCGTTTATTTTAATAATTTTTAGTTCACAGGAAGTTTAGTAACCCTCGAGTTCGTTTAGGTCACAGGAAAAGTGCTCGGGTAAGCTCGAAAACAGCTCAGGTTGCTAGGAAAAGTGCTCGGGTAAGCTCGAAAACAGCTCAGGTTGCTAGGAAAAGTGCTCGGGTAAGCCCAGAAACAGCTCAGGTCGCTAGGAAAAGTGCTCGGGTAAGCCCGGAAACAGCTCAGGTCGGCTGGAAAAGCGCTCGGGTAATCCTGAAATCCGCTCAGGTTGCTAGGAAAAATGCTCGGGTAATCCCGGACTCGGCTCAGGTTGCTAGGAAAAGCGCTCAGGTAACCCTGGGAACTGCTCAGATTGTCAGGAAAAGCGTTCGGGTAACACCAGAATTTACTCAGGTCGCCAGAAAACGCTCAGGTAACCAAAATTGGAAGAATCCTGAGCGTTTTTATGTAAAAATTAAAATAACCCATTAATTAGATAAAGAGCTGTAGCCCAGATAAAGATAGCGGAACATTTATTAAAAATACTCATTAGTTTCCCTGAGCTATCGAGTTTTTTGAAATAGGCTCCAGCAACAGTGAGTCCAAAAAACCATAGCCAAGAAATCAATACACAAGCAGTGGTGAACAATATTTGCTCAGTGCCACTATATTTTAAAGCACTCGTCCCAATCACACCAATTGTATCTAAAATGGCATGTGGATTTAAAAGTGAGACAGAGAGCGCGAATAACATCTGTTTTTTCACAGGAAGTGCTTCGTTATTATCAGCTGTGGCTGGGTCGGAGCGCCAAATAGTATAGCCCATATAAAGTAGGAAAAGTATACCAACCGTCATTAAGGCAAAACGTAGCCACTCAAACTGCAATATGATGATAGATAAACCGAATACTGCAAGCAAAATTAGAAGTGTATCACAAATTGCGGCTGTGATGCTCGCAGGGAAGGCTCGAACTAGATGAGGCTGTGTTGCACCCTGTGAAAAGACAAAGACATTTTGTACGCCTAATGGCAAAATAAGTCCAAAAGCTAAAATCATTCCATGAAAAAATGCTTCCAAGAAAATTCACTCCTTTCACTAAACATTCTAGTTATGATATAACTAAAAGAAAACGACCAATTGGATGGTTTTTTTACCATCCAATTTTAAGTGCTTGAGGTGATTTGATTGAACTGGCAGCCAATTAAACAGGGTGAAATGACATTACAGCAGCAAATTATCCAGTGGATTACTGGACATGTTGAGCGAGGAGATTGGGTGGCGGGAACAAAGCTACCAACACAAAGACAGCTTGCCATGCAGTTTGGAGTCAATCGCAGTACTGTTCAGCAGGCATTAGAGGAGCTAAAGGCAGCTGGTATACTAGAAGCAAAGGTCGGCTCAGGTATTTATGTAGCTGATAATTCCTGGCATTCATTAATTACACAAACACAACCAAATTGGCAAAAATATATAGACACTAGTCTTCATAAGCCCAATTACCATACCATTCAAATAATCAATGAATATGAACAGCGCGATGATGTCATTCGTCTGGGAACTGGGGAGCTTGCACCAAGTCTACTGCCAACTACTGATATAGAAGCCTCACTGAAGGAGCTCTCTTTGCAATCAAAAGCTTTAGGTTATTCATCACCCCAAGGCAACGAAAGATTGCGAGCTGCAATTTGTAAGTATGTGAAAAAGAGAGGCGTCCATGTACAGCCTCAAAATATTTGTATTGTTTCAGGCGCACTTCAGGGATTGCAGCTGATTGCTGTTGGATTACTTGAGCAGGGCGCTATTGTGTTCCAGGACCAAACATCTTATTTAAATTCAGTTCATCCCTTTCAGTCGGTGGGGATGCAAATGATGGCCATCCATCGTGGTGAACAGCTTGCCCAAACATTGGCTCAACAAAAAAGAAAAAGACAGGCTGTGTTTTATGCTGTTCCTACGTTAAACAATCCAACTGGTGAGGTATGGACAACGCAAGAAAAAAGGCAACTTTACGAAGCGTGTAAAGCATCTCGCATTCCTATTATTGAAGATGACGTTTATCATGAATTGCTCTTTGAAGCGGCAACACCTCCAATAAAATCAATGGATGATAGTGGGCAAGTCCTCTATATTGGAAGTGTCTCGAAAACCTTAAGCCCTGGCCTTCGTATAGGCTGGTTAATCGGTCCAACAACAGTGATTGAACGATTGGCAGATATAAAAATGCAAACAGATTACGGTTCAAGCGCCATTTCGCAGGAAATTGTCTTACATTGGTTACAATCTGGTAAATATGAAAAGCATATTGAAGACTTACGCCAAAAATTACAGCGACGTGCAGATTATGTAGAGACTATTTTAAAAGAAAAATTTGATGATTTGGCTGACTGGAGCAAGCCAAAGGGAGGCTTTTATATTTGGTTAAAGTTTCATGAGCCCATCGTTGATAAAGAATTATTTACCCAGCTATTGTATCAACAGGTCCTTATAAACCCTGGCTATATTTATGATCCACAGGATTCCCATCATATCCGATTATCCTATGCCTATGCCACCTATGAAGAATTACAGAGTGGCTTGGAAATATTATGTAAATGTGTAGTGGCATTGGTTGAAAAACGGAATGAAAAAACTCCATTTTGAATAAAAGATTGATCAAAATGGAGTTTTTTTTTATAAAATTTCAATAAAGCTGCTGTAATATACTTTTAGGTAAATGATGTTTATACATTTCTAATATGTATCAGTATGTTCTGTTCCTTTAATAAAGTAATGAATTTAATTTGGCTTAACATAAATAACAGAATAATCTTTTTCATTTTTTCTGGGGTGTCAAACAATATTAATCATTAATCAATTTGATAAAAGCATACTTCTTATCAAATTGGCTAAATATTTCGTTAATATATATAAATTAAGATATATATATGGATTTAATGTAGAATTTACCATTCCTTTGCACTATAATAAACTTACAAGATTAAGTATAAATACATATAAAAGGAGAAACGTTTTGAGAAATCTAATTAAAATCACAATTTCTTTTATTTTCTTGCTAGTGGCAACTGTCTCATTCTTTAGTCTGTCCGCCGATGCGACTAATGAAAAAGTCTCTAAAATACATAGAGTATCAGATCCAGAGTTTTGTAAGAACAAAAGTTTCCCAGCACAACTATCTAATGGGTTGACAATCGGAGTAAATAAAGGCTTATGCGTTCCAGTAATCCTAAAAGGAAAGAATGAAGTATATTCTTTCGGAGGTCCATTTATGGAAGGAGAATTGCAGTTTACTATTACTGGAAACAAAGATACATTTATGTATTATAAAGATTCTGGCCGTGGCGGTGACAGTCTTGAATTAGTCGGCGTTCGCCCAAATGGAGAAATTTTCTTAGAGAAAGAAATTGATAATGGTGTAGGTATCAACGCCGAATTCCTTTCGCCTAGTATTATTGAAATAGGTATAGAGAGGTATAATGAAGACTACGTTGCCATGGGCGATAGATTTACAGGCTTATTCGATACAAAATACTATCTACTTACTAAAGATGGAGAGATGAAAGAGATTGATTATATCGATCAGGAATTTGCCGACCTAGCGAAGAAGGGGCAATTAAAATGGGTACCAGGGAATATAGGCATGAACTATAAATCTCTAAAAGCCAATATTAAAGGTATGCTTGAGTATGGCGAAATTCCTTTTTATATGACACCAAAGGCATCATACGTTTTCCCTCCTAAAAATAAGCTTGAAGGAACGGAAGTAGTTAATGCTATAGGCAAAAAAGCGATAATAGCGGGCTCGAAAAAAGAGCTAACTGAAAAACTACTAAAATATTTCGGTAAGCCTGTAGCAGAAAATATAAATGGTAACAGCTATGTATATGCTTACAAAGCTGGTCAATATTATGTAGTAATAGATGGAGACGGCAAAAACAAAGAAGCTCGTCTTTATATAGGTTCAAAGTATGGAATTAACGTTTTATTTTGGCCAATGGATGGAGGCATAGAATAATCGTCATAAGACTACTCTATATTTCGTAATTAAAACCAATATACTTAAAAATAAATAAACTGTTTATGAACACGCTAAAACCAAATGAGCCACCAAAAGGTTCAAAAATCTTAGTGTGTTCTTTTTACATTCCGTTTAGTATTCAATTGAAAAGAAAATCGTTGAAGGCAGAGATATTGCAATAAATAACGTCTCTGTTTTTTTTATTATTGTAAAATCATTTTTCCGGGATAGAAAAGTTGCGAAATAAGAAATAGAGTGTTACTATTATCTCGAATTCAAGACAAAAGAATTCAAACCTTTTGCGTCATTAGAAAGGTGGGATTTAGAAATGAGTTTTTAAATAGATTCTTTACTTCAAATAAAAAGGAGGAAGAAGCAATGGCAGAACTAAATATCGGCATCATTATTGGATCAACACGTGAAGGACGAGTAAGTCCACAGGTAGCACAGTGGGTAAAGGAAATCGCAGATCAACGAGGAGATGCGAATTATACAGTAATTGATATTGCAGATTACAATTTACCTTTACTAGGTGAAGTGGGGCAAGATGCTTCAGGTACACAAGCTTGGTCGGAAGCTATTGCCAAACAAGATGGATTTGTGTTTATCGTACAAGAATACAATCATTCTATTACAGGTGCTTTAAAAAATGCGTTAGATTATTTACGTGAAGAGTGGAATAACAAAGCTGCGGGGATAGTATCTTATGGTTCTGTAGGTGGTGCTCGAGCTGCAGAACATTTACGTGGTATTCTAGGAGAGCTTTTAATCGCAGATGTACGCGTTCACCCTGCATTATCACTATTCACAGATTTTGAAAATGGTACAGACTTTAAACCAAAAGCTGTACAAACTGATTCAGTAAATCAAATGTTAGACCAACTAATTCCATGGTCTAAAGCGTTAAATACAATTCGTTAAACATCATGAGAAATGACATCAAAATTTGGAGGAATGAAAAATGAAAGCAGCAGTATGATATGGTCAAAAAGATATCCGAGTAGAAGAAAGAGAATTAAAACAACTAAAAGACAATGAAGTAACAGTTCGTGTAGCTTGGGCTGGTATTTGTGGTTCGGATTTACATGAATACCAAGAAGGACCTGTCTTTGTGCCAGTAGATGGACCAGATGAATTAACAGGTGAGGTTGCACCAATTACTATGGGTCATGAATTCGCAGGGATTGTCGAAAAGGTTGGACCAGCAGTAACAAAATATAAAGTTGGTGATCGCGTAGTTGTTAACCCTACAATTACTCATGGAAACAAACCAGAAGACATTGACAGCTATGATGGTTTTAGCTTTATCGGGTTACATGGCGATGGTGGTTTTACTAAATATGCAAATGCGCCAGAGCATAATATTTACAAATTACCAGATACATTAACATTACAGGATGGTGCTTTAGTGGAGCCTACAGCTGTGGCTGTACAAGCAATTAAAGAAAGTGGTATGCAATTTGGTGACACAGTAGCCATTTTTGGTGCTGGTCCAATCGGCTTATTAACAACAATTGCAGCAAAAGCAGCTGGCGCAAGCAAAATATTTGTCTTTGACCTTTCAGAAACACGACTTGAAAAAGCGAAAGAGCTTGGGGCTACAGAAGTATTTAACTCTGGAAAAATCAATCCGGTTGAAGCGGTGAAACAATATGCTCCAGATGGTGTAGACGTTACATTTGAAGTAGCAGGTGTTGCACCAACATTTAAATCATCCATCGATGTGACTCGTGCTCGTGGTACAGTTGTTATCGTATCCATTTTTGCTCATTCTATTGAATGGAACCCAATGCAATTAACGAACACAGGTGTTAAAGTTACTTCAACAATTGCTTATACACCAACTTCATTCCAGCAAACAGTGGATTTAATGGGTACTGGACAATTAAAACCACAAGGGATCATTACTTCTCAAATTGAACTAGATGATATCGTAGAAAAAGGATTTGAAGCATTAACAAATGACAAATCTCAAGCAAAAATTTTAGTGAAATTAAGCGGAGAGATGTAATTTATTAAATTTTCTTTTATGATAAAAGACAGTAAGAGGGTAGCCATAAAGAGGCTACCTTCTATTATTGATAAAACCTGATGAAAGGTTCTGATTTTGTGGTTAAAATACTTCCAGCTAAAGAAATTTACTTGAAAGGGAATGAGCATGCCATATTGCTTTTACATTCCTTTACAAGCCATACAAGAGATATGAAGAAAGTTGCCAGTAAGCTACACGAAAAAGGCTACACTTGTTATGTACCACTATATAGTGGACATGGTCATATCCCAGAACAATTATTACAATATAATGTAGACGACTGGTGGCAAGATGTGGTGAATGCACATCAATTTTTGCTGAATGAAGGCTATCAAAAGATCTCAGTGATTGGTTTATCAATTGGAGGTATTTTCACTTTGAAGCTTGCTCAATTAGAAGTGTTAGAGCAAATCATTGTATTATCGGTACCTATTAATAAAGAGCCAGCACAATTAAAACAAAGAATCATCGACTATGCTTACAATTATAAAAGTATTGAGGGCAAATCAGTACAACAAATTTCTAGTGAACTCGAACTATTTAACGAAATGCCGTTGGAGACTTCTATAGAATTTCAACAATTTATCAAGGAAACAATGCAACATCTTGATAAAATTACGATACCAATCGCTATTTACTACGGTGAACGAGACGATGATTTATACGCTCACAGTGCAGAAGTCATCTATCAGCATGTACATTCTTCTAAAAAGTACAAGAGAGGTTTTGAAAACTCCAAACATTTAATGACATTAGGTAGGGAGCAAGATGAAATCATTAAGGACATGATGGATTTTCTATAGTCGAAGTTTCAATTAATAGTGAAAAAACTTACCATTAAGAGGTATTGACTACCTTTAATATTCATGATATTATTATCTCGAATTAGAGATAATGTAATTCGAGATATATTTTTGGTGTTATCTCGAAATCAAGATAATAAAGTCAAGTACACAAGAATGGACGAAGTAGAAAGATTCATCAGTAGATGTGAGCAGGGATGGGACCTGTGGAAACTAGCTATATGTTCATTAGGGGATGTTGAGAAAGCATTAGACCTATAGAGTGGTAAATAAAAATGAGGGGTGATATTTATGAGTTTTAAAGAGTACAAAGGAGAAAAAATTACAGTTTATTTTGATGGAGACATTTGTCAACATGCGGCTGAATGTGTAAAAGGATTGCCAGAGGTGTTCAATGTTAAAGCTAGACCTTGGATTTCTCCAGATCAAGCAGATGTAAAGAATGTGGTAGAAGTAATTAATAGATGTCCAAGCGGTGCATTAAAATATAAAATTTAAAAGGAGAATTATTTCAATGGAACTTAAACAGGGTACTCAGTCATTTTATATTGGAAACGAAGGAAATAGTGAAGCCGAGGTTCATTTTGTTCGTGTAGGTGAAAATCGAATCATTTTAGACCATACACATGTTGCAGAACATTTAAGAGGTCAAAATGTAGGTCAGCAATTAGTAAAAGCAGCTGTCGAATATGCCAGAAAAGAAAAATTACAAGTCATCCCACTATGTCCTTTTGCAAAAGCTGAGTTTGAAAAACATCCTGAATATCAAGAATTATTAGGGTAGCAATAACATAGGGTCAACTAAGAAAATGGATAAAATTTAAAAAGATAAACGGTTGTTAAGCTGAATAATAAATAAAAATATCGCACCTCTATTAAGGGGGGGATATTTTTAGGAAATCTCTATTCCGAGATTGTTGATGTTAGTCTAAATTATGGACACAGTGAATTGGGAGTTTATAAAGTATAATAATCTTAACAATTTACTAGGAGTGTCTAAGATGACAAAACG